>JAZTWU010000168.1:0-2109 GCA_045636085.1 Eubacteriales bacterium | reverse complement strand
GCAGAGAAGCTTGCAAAAATCCGCCCCGTCAGCATAGGTCAGGCATCGCGCATCAGCGGTGTAAATCCTGCCGATGTGAGCGTGCTTTTGATTTATCTTTCTTCATTAAAGTAATATACACGCATATACGCGCACAAAAACAAAAAAGGCAGGAAAGCCGCCCCCGTGTTAAATTTTCGGGTGTAGCATTCCTGCTTTTTTATATTGTTATTATTTAGCGGTAATGTATCCTTCTCTATAAAGAAGCTCTGCGATAAGTACAGCGCCGCCTGCCGCACCGCGAAGAGTGTTGTGCGAAAGACCTACGAACTTGTAGTCGTAGAGCGCGTCCTCGCGGAGTCTTCCGACCGACACGCCCATTCCGCCGTAGAGGTCACGGTCAACGCCGGTCTGAGGACGGTTGTCCTCCTCAAAATAGGTGATAAACTGCTCGGGCGCAGAGGGCAGACCGTGCGCCTGCGGCTTGCCTGCAAATTCCTTCCAATCGGCAAGGATCTGCTCCTTGGAGGGAGGATTATCAAACTTCACGAAAACGGCGGCCATATGTCCGTCCGTCACGGGAACGCGGATGCACTGCGTGGTGATCAGAGGCTCCGTTGCGGCAACGATCTTGCCATCCTGCACCTCACCCCAAACGCGAAGGGGCTCCTTCTCGCTCTTCTCCTCCTCGCCGCCGATGAAGGGGATCACGTTATCCACCATCTCCTCCCACTCAGCGAAGGTCTTGCCTGCGCCGCTGATGGCCTGATAGGTGGTTGCAACCACCTCGCGGATGCCGTACTTACGCAGGGGCGTGAGCGCGCCGACATAGGACTGGATGGAGCAATTGGGCTTCACGGCAATAAAGCCGCGCTTCGTGCCAAGGCGCTTTCTCTGCGCTTCGATCACGGCGAGATGCGCATCGTTGATCTCGGGAATCACCATAGGAACGTCCTCCGTCCAGCGGTGAGCGGAGTTATTGGAAACGACGGGAATTTCCGCCTTTGCATACTTCTCCTCCAGCGCGCGCGTTTCATCCTTCGAAAGGCTGACAGCGCAGAAAACGAAGTCCACGAGAGCACCAACGGCCTCAACGTCATCCGAGGACATAACCTTCATATTTTCAAGGAATGCGGGGCAAGCCGTCTTCATCTTCCAGCGGCCGTCCACAGCCTCCTTATAGGTCTTTCCCGCGGAACGGGGACCTGCCACCAGAGCGGTGATCTCAAAATAAGGGTGATCCGCAAGCAGCAGCATAAAGCGCTGGCCAACCATACCCGTGGCACCGATAATACCAACCTTAAGTTTTTCCATTTTAAGTACTCCTAAAACTATAAGAATATAAATTTCTTTTATTTTAGCACATATTTTTTCGAATGTCAAGTAAAAAAAGCCTTCCGCGCGCAAATTCGGAAAGCTTTTTTTACCGTCGCTTACTTCTGCACGACGCTGACCTTCTCGGGGCTCACGCCCGTGGTCTCAAAAACGATGGACATAATCTGCGCAACCTCGGTTGCCTGCAGATTTTCTGCGGAAACGACAACGCTGACGCTATCCTCGCTGATCACCGCAACGCATTCCTCAAAGCCCTTGGCCTTCACGAGCGTCTCAATATTGGCCTCGTTCTGAATATCAAGGGCAATGCGGGCAATCTTCTCGGCGGCCTCTGCCTTGGCCTCCTCGGTGGAATCGGGGTTTTCCGCAACGAGCTTCAGAACCTCGATCGCCTCATCGCGGGACTGACTGCGGGAAAGGCTGACGGCGGTGAAATAATTTTCCTGCTCCTGCTCATTCGTTCCCGTCTGCTGGGAATCATCGTAGCTATCCTCCATATTGCTCTCGCCGTAGCCGAGGGAGGAGGTGGGATCGTAGAACCAGCGGTAATTGAGATAAACCGCCAGACCGATCAGGAGCATGGAAGCCACAATAATGGTGCTTCTGCCCGCCTTGGATGCAAAGAATTTGCCGATGTTTTCGCGTTTCATAGTATGCTTCTCCTTGTTTTATTGTTACTAAAGCCTATGCGCGGTGAGGGGGATATATTCCTCGCTTTTTCGAAAAAAGGCTACGCCAGCGGCAGCACCGAAACGCGGCTTGCGCCGATGCCGAGCAGAGCGCAAAGCATATCTG
>JAZTWU010000167.1:0-21523 GCA_045636085.1 Eubacteriales bacterium | reverse complement strand
ACGCTCGTTGCCCTCGGTGGTTTTATTTTTTCTTGCCCTCAGCGGAGATCATCTTGAGGTAGGCGTCGATAAAGCCGTCGATGTCGCCGTCCATCACCGCGCCGATGTTACCGTTCTCAAAGCCCGTGCGGGTATCCTTTGCCAGCGTATAGGGCATAAATACGTAGGAGCGGATCTGCGCGCCCCATTCGATATCGGTCTTGACGCCCTTGATATCGTCGATCTTCTGCAGATTTTCGCGCTGCTTGATCTCCATCAGCTTGGCCTTCAGCATTTTCATAGCGGTTTCCTTGTTCTGAAGCTGACTTCTTTCGGTCTGACAGCCAACAACGATGCCCGTGGGCTTATGCAGAATGCGGATGGCGGAGTCGGTCTTGTTGATATGCTGGCCGCCCGCGCCGCTGGAGCGATGCGCCGTCACCTCAATATCCTCGTCGCGGATGGTGATGGTATCGTCGTCAACGAATTCGGGCATAACCTCAACGGAAGCAAACGAGGTGTGTCTTCTTCCCGAGGAATCGAAGGGAGAAACGCGAACGAGACGGTGAACGCCGTTTTCGCTCTTGAGATAACCGTAAGCGTTGATGCCCTCCACCATAATGGTTGCGGACTTGAGGCCTGCCTCGTCGCCATCCAGCCAGTCAACGAGCTTCACGGTGAAGCCGCTCTTCTCGCCCCATCTCGTATACATACGGTAAAGCATCGAGGCCCAGTCCTGCGCCTCCGTTCCGCCTGCACCGGGGTGGAAGGAAACGATGGCGTTGAGCTTATCGTAGGGGCCGCAGAGAAGCACCTCAATGCGCTTCTTTTCCGCCTCGGTCTCGATAAATTCGGTCTCGGCAAGAACCTCGTCCACAGAGCTCTCGTCGTTTTCCTCGATCGCCATCTCGCAGAGCATCAGCGTGTCCTCTAATCTTTGCACGAGCGCCTCGTAGCTCTCCACCTTATCCTTCAGCTGCTTGATCTCCTGAAGCTTCTTCGAGGATTTCTCCGCATCGTTCCAGAAGTTTTCCACCATCGTCTCTCTTTCAAGCTCGGTGGCTCTTTCCTTTGCTTCCTCAATGCGAAGCTGATTTCCAAGCTCTGCAAGGATCTCTTGCATATCGATCAGTCTCTTTTTTGCTTCATCCAGCGCAATAACCATAAATGCCTCCAATGATTTCTCTTCGCGGGCCGAATGCGTTTTTTGAAAATCACGCTTAATTTTGTGCCGCGCATAATTTACCAAGCATAAATTATAGCATATTCTCTCCAAAAAGTAAATAGTTTTTCAATAAAAGTAAGAAAATATCTTGACACCGCTTTTGTTTTTGTGGTACAATAAACCGAATAAAAGCAAATTACGAAAGGATTTTTTGAAATGAAAGTAACCAAGGATACCTTGATTGGCGACGTTCTGGATTTCAATGTAGAGACCGCGAAGTTCTTCTTCGAGATCGGAATGCATTGTCTCGGTTGCCCCCATTCGAGAGGCGAGTCGATTGCAGATGCTTGTCAGGTGCACGGCACGGATGCCGATGCTCTCGTTGCAAAGCTGAATGCTTTCTTGGGTGAGTAAGAAATGAAAAAGCCCGCCTTGGATGCCCGTTTGCGGGCGGCGGCGGCGTACGTGAGGCAGGATGCCGTGTTTGCCGATGTTGGAACGGACCACGCATACCTGCCTCTTTTTCTTCTTTCGGAGAAAAGGATTGCGCGCGCCGTGCTCACGGATATAAACGAAGGTCCTCTTGCCCGCGCAAGAGAGCATTCCGCCTCCTATCCCTGCATTTCCAAAATGACCTTTCATCTGACGAATGGGCTCGAGGGCCTCGCAGAGGAGGGGATCACAGATGTTGCCGTTTGCGGTATGGGCGGTGAGCTGATCGCGGATATCCTTTCCCGCGCCCCCTTCGTGAAGGATCCTGCCGTGCATCTGATCCTTCAGCCGATGACGCGCCCTGCCCAGCTTCGCGCCTATCTTGCCAAAGAGGGATTTTCGATCCTTTCCGAAACCTTCGTTAAGGCGGCAGGGAAGTCCTATGTTTGCATTTTGGCCGCTTATAGCGGAGAGCCGTATGCGCTCTCGCCCTTTGAGGAGGAGTTCGGCGGCTTTCCCAATATAAAAAACGAAGCCTTTCTTTCCTATTTTGCCTCGCGTGAGCGCGCACTTCGCGTCGCGGCGCAGGGAATGGAGCAGGGAGGGGGCGCAAATGCCGCTCTTTCCGCGCTTCTTGGGCAGATCGATCGCTTCAAGGAAGAAAATCAAATGGAGAATGCGTATGACGGTAAATGAGCTTTATAAAAAATTGATCGCCCGTCTCCCCGATAGCCTTTCCGAATCTTGGGATAATGACGGGAAAATGGTTTGCCCCGATGGCGATCATAGCGTGCGCCGCGTGCTTCTTGCCTTGGATGTCACGGAGGATGTCGTGGATTTCGCGGTGGAAAACCATTTTGACCTGATTCTTTCGCATCACCCCCTTGTCTTCCGACCGCTGACATCCGTCACGGAGGATACCCCCGTTGGATGCAAGCTGATCAAGCTGATCCGCGCAGGCGTGTCTGTTTTCTCCTTCCATACGCGGGCGGACCGCGTGGATGGCGGCGTAAACGATATGCTGGCCGATCTTTTGTCTCTTTCGGAGGTTGAGCCCCTCGGGGAGGACGGAATGGGCAGAGTCGGCTATCTTGAGGAGCCGATGGCGCTGGAGGATTTTGCCGAGCGCGTAAAGGCGCAGCTGCAAACCCCCGTGCTCCGCGTGGCGGACGGCGGCAATCTCGTGCATAAGGTTGCCGTGCTTGGCGGAGAGGGGAAGGATTACATCGGTGCGGCGCTCGCCTCGGGCGCGGATACTTATCTCTCGGGTAGTCTCGGGTATCACGCAATGGAGGATGGCCCTGAGCTTGGCATCAATCTCGTGGAGGGCGGCCATTATTATACGGAGCAGGCCGTTCTCATATTCTTTGAGGAGCTTCTCTCGCTGATCGATCCCTCGATCGCTTGTCAGCGTCTCCCCTCCAATAACATCCAATGGATGTAAATAAGTAAACAACGATTGACAATTAAGGTGCAAATGAAATGAAAATCAGTACAAGTGCAAAAAAAGCGATCTATCTTGGAACGCTTTGCTCTATATCCTATTTTGCGGTTTATATTGCGAGAAATGCCCTCAGCGCCGCAACGCCGCAGATGCTTGCCGCGGGATACACGGAGAGCTATATCGGCTCTGTTTCCTCGCTCTTCTTCGTTTTCTATGCCGTTGGTCAGCTGATCAACGGATGGATCGGCGATAAGATCAAGGCGAAATGGATGATCAGCGGCGGCCTGCTTTTTGCGGCGGTGGCAAACGGCGTCTTCCCCTTCCTTGGCGCGTATCCAACGCTGGCGATGCTTATATTCTCGCTTTCCGGCTTCTTCCTTTCGATGATCTATGGGCCGATGACGAAGGTCGTCACCGAAAATACCGAGCAGATCCACGCGGTGCGTTGCAGTATCGGTTATACCTTCGCCTCCTTCTTTGGCTCGCCTGCCGCAGGCATTCTTGCCTCGCTCTTCGTCTGGCAGAGTGTGTTCACGGTCAGCAGTGCGGCAATGGCGCTGATGGCGGCGCTCGTCGTTGCCTTCTTTTTCGTTTTTGAGCGCCGTGGCGTCGTGCGCTACGGGCAGTATCAGCCGAAGGCAAAGGGAACGGGCAATCTGAAGCAGCTTTTCCAAATGGAGATCGTCAAATATTCCCTTGTTTCGATCCTCACGGGCATCGTGCGCACCTCCGTGGTGTTCTGGCTCCCGACCTATATTGCGCAGTATCTTTCCTTTTCCGAAACGCAAGCAACCGCGATCTTCACGGTTTGCACCCTCGTGATCTCCTTCACGACCTTTATCGCCATTTTTGTATACGATCGCTTCGGAAGAAATATGAATAAAACGCTCCTTTTGATGTTCGTTTTGTCTGCTATCTTCTTCCTTCTCACCTATCTTGTCGCCGTACCGATCCTCAATATCATTTTCATCGTTCTTGCCATTATGGCCTCCAACGGCGCCGCAACGATGCTCTGGAGCTGTTATTGTGTGAGCCTGCGCGAAACGGGAATGGTTTCCTCCGTCACGGGATATCTGGATTTCCTCAGCTATATGGCCGCCGCCGCGGCGAATCTGATTTTCGCCAACGCTGTCAGTGCCATCGGATGGGGAAATCTCCTGCTCGTCTGGCTCGGTCTTGCCGGTGCGGGCATCCTCGTTGCACTTCCATACAAAAAGAAAAAGGCCACCCTATAAAATATGAAACGGCGCCCTGCCGCATTTTCGGATGCAAGGGGCGCCGCATTTTTTATAAGCCGCGAAGCGCGGAGAGCACGGCCTCCTTCGTTTTCTGCGTCGGTGCGGAAAGAGGAAGCCGCACCTCGTCCGAGCAGATTCCAAGCGCGCCGAGTGCGTATTTCAGCGGTGCGGGATTCGTTTCAAGGAAGAGTGCGTCGATCAAGGGGAGAAGCGCCTTTTGCTCTGCCAGCGCCTGCTCGCGCCTTCCCTCTGAAAAATGAGAGAAAAGAGAAACGAAGCGATTCGGCACAAGCCCCGAGGCAACGGAGATCACCCCTGCGCCCCCAAGCGCAAGAACGGTATAAAATTGGCTGTCGTTGCCTGCATAGAGCGCGAGTCCCTCGATTGCGGAAAGAGCAACCAGCCGCTCCGCAGAATCCGCCGCCTCTTTGATGCCAACGATTCTCTCACATTCGGAAAGCGTTAAAAGCTGATCGAGAGAGAGGTGAACGCCCGTGCGGCTCGGCACATTGTATAAAAGGATCGGAAGTGCGCATTTATCCGCGATTTGCAAATAATGGTTAACAATTCCGTCCTTTGTTCCTTTGTTATAGTAAGGGGTGACGACGAGGATACCGTCGCAACCGATGCGCTCTGCTGTTTTTGCGTGCTCTATCGCCTTTCTGGTATCGTTCGTTCCTGCGCCGAGAATCAGGCGGCATCGCCCCGCAATATGGGCGGCACTTTCGCTATATAGCCGCTCCCGCTCCTTATCCTCGAGCGTGGCGGCTTCTCCCGTTGTTCCGCCGATGATCAGCGCCTGCGTTCCGGCCGCAATCTGCATATCTATCATTCGAAAAAGGGCGGGATAATCGATCTCGTTTTGCAAAAATGGGGTTGCGAGTGCAGTTCCCACCCCTTGGAAAATTGCCCTTTTTTTCATTTTGTCAAAAATCCTTGCAAAACCTAAAAAATTCGTGTATAATAATACACACTATTATTTTATGAAAATGCAAAGCACTTGCTTCGCAAAAAAGGAGCCCAATGGAGAAGGTAACGCAGAAAATTATAAATGCGCGCCCCGCAACCGACCTTTCAACGCACGATTTTTATTATGATCTGCCCGAGGAATTGATTGCGCAAACGCCCTCTGAGAAAAGAGACGAATGCCGTCTGATGGTTTTGGATCGCGCCGAGGATCGGATTTCTCATCGGATCTTTCGGGACATCAAGGAATATATCCGCCCCGAGGATATGCTCGTGGTGAATGCCTCCAAGGTGATTCCCGCGCGCCTTCTCGGCGAAACGAAAAATGGCGGCGCTATGGAGCTTCTGCTCCTTCGTATGATGGACGACGGTCGCTTCGAAACGCTCGTTCGCCCCGGGAAAAAGGCAAAGATCGGCGCCACCTTCACCTTCGGCGGCATTCTGCAGGCCACCGTCACGGAGATCGTCGACGGAGGAAACCGCATCGTTTCCTTTGAATATGACCGTGAAAAATACGCAAGCATCTATGAGGTGCTGGATGTCGTCGGCCAGATGCCCCTGCCCCCCTATATCACGGAAAAGCTCAAGGATAAAAACGATTATCAAACGGTTTATGCGAAAACCGAGGGCTCGGCCGCCGCGCCCACGGCAGGTCTGCATTTCACCGAGGCGCTCCTTTCCGAGCTGAAGGAAATGGGCGTTGGCTATGGGGAGGTAACTCTCCATGTCGGCCTCGGAACCTTCCGCCCCGTCAAGGTGGATCGTATTGAGGAGCACCTGATGCACGCGGAGTATTTTGAGATCACCAAGGAGGTTGCAGAGCAGATCAATCGCCGCCGCGCCCTCGGTGGCCGTATCATCGCGGTGGGAACAACCTCCTGCCGCGTTCTGGAAAGTGCCTCGGATTCTGAGGGCATCCTCCATCCGATGACGGCGGAAACCTCGATCTTTATCTATCCCGGCTATAAATTCAAGGCCGTCGATGCCCTGATCACGAATTTCCACCTCCCTGAATCCACCCTGATTATGCTCGTGAGCGCCCTTGCGGGTAAAGAGCGCGTGATGAAGGCATATGAAGAGGCGGTTAGGGAGAGATACCGCTTTTTCTCCTTCGGCGACGCGATGTTCATACGATAAAAAATTTATCGTATGAACAGGTAAAAGGTAAGAGTGAAAAGTGAAGAGGAAATGAAGATTTTCGCCCGTGGCGAAAATCCACCGAACTTATTCACGATTCATTTTTACTTTCTCCTAATCAGCACCTTCACTCGCGGTAGCTGTAAATCACTTCTTTGCTTTCTCTTTTATCTTTATCGCATTTTGCAGAAAGGAACCTTTTATGACTTGCAAAGATTTTGAAAACGAAAAATTTGATATTATCTGGCTTGCAGGCCAGTCGAATGCGCAGGGATCGGGGTATGGCCCGATTTTGGAGGAGCACTTGCCGGATGGCGTGCTTTACCGTATGTACGGCTCGGGAAGATACGATGCGGCGGGCATCGGGGATTGGATTTTGCCCCTGCCCGTGGAGATCTTTATCGAGGAGTCCGATTCGCGGAAGAAATATGATTTCGCGATCTCCTTTGCGCAGGAATACCGCAAGCGCGGGCTTCTTGCCGAGGGGCGGAAGATCCTTATCGTGGATAGCGCGCTGGGCGCAACGGGCTTCGTGCGCGGCCATTGGCGGCCGCAGGATGCGGCCTGCATCCGTATGCATCAGATGCTGGATGCCGCGCTGGCGATGAATCCCGAAAACCGCGTTGTGGCGATGCTTTGGCATCAGGGTGAATCGGATGCCAGTCGCTCGGTGGATGAAAAAACGCATTATGAGAATCTTTCCACGCTTTTGGAAAACGTGCGTGCCAAGGTTGGCGTTGTTCCGATCATAACGGGGGATTTCTGTGCGCAATGGAAGTCGGAAAATGAAGAGAAATGCGCGCCGATCGTGCGCGCCATCCGTCGCGTGATGGAGGATATGGGAGGCGCCTTTGTGGAAACGGCGGATCTTCCCTCCAACGAGCAGGATAAAACCGAAGAGCCCGATCATATCCATTTTTCGAGACGGTCGCTTGAAATTCTCGGCAAAAGATTTTTCGCGGCTTATGAAGCAATAAAAAAGAATTTGGAGAAGTGATATGATTGCAAATCTTTTGGATTACGGCGCGGTAGCGGATGGAAAAACGCTCTGCACGGCCGCCTTGCAGTCGGCGATCGATGCCTGCGCCGCCGCGGGTGGCGGCCGCGTTGTCGTTTCCGCAGGATGCTATAAGATCGGAACGGTGTTTTTAAAGAGCCGCGTGGAGCTTCATCTTGAGATCGGCGCGGAGCTGATTGCCTCCGATAATCTGGATGATTATAATGCGCTCGATGCATATGAGCAGAATGCGAGCTGTACCGCGGAGGGCTGGGTTGGAAAGCACCTGATCATTGCGCACGAGATTGAGGACTGCGCGATCACGGGATTTGGCACGGTGAACGGAAATCTGCAGGCCTTTGTGGACCGTGCGGATTCTGCTTTCGATAAGGCATATGGCTGGTGCAACGGTGTCAGCGTGCTGAAGGACAAGGAAAAAATGCGCCCGGGACAGCTGATCTGCTTCATCGAATGCAAGCGCGTGCGCGTGCAGGACATCACGATCAAGGATTCTCCCTGCTGGAGCTGCTTTTTGCACGGATGCGAAACCGTGCAGATCCGCGGTTTGCAGATTAAAAACCCCATATGGATGCTGAATTCCGACGGTATAGATATTGACTCTTGCCGCTGTGTGACGGTTTCGGATTGCATCATTGAAACGGGAGACGATGCAATCACCCTTCGCGCAAGCGAGGCGCGGCTGAAGAATAAGGAAATACATTGCGAATACGTCACGGTCACAAACTGCGTTCTGAGCACGGGCATCTGCGCCTTTCGCATTGGCGTTGGCACGGGCGTGATCCGTCACGCAAGGATCAGTGGCATCGCGATCCGTCGCGCGCTGAATATCGTTCAGCTTTGCACGGCGTACGGCGAAAAGGGAAGGGCCGATATCGAGGATGTGCATTTTTCGGATATCTCCGCCGCAGGCACGGATCGCCTTCTTCAGGCCTTTGCCAGAAACGGCGCGTATATCAAGGATGTTTCACTCTCTAATATAAAAACCACGGCCGCCGTGCAAAGCTGTGCGGAGGTCTTTGAGGGCTCAATCGAGGGGCTGACCCTGCGCAATATTGAGCTCACCTATGCGGATAAGCGCACGGATCTCACCGAAAAGGACTATCAGTATCGCGGCGAGCATCTGCTCCTGCTTTCGGGCGTGAAGGGCGCTATGCTCGAAAATGTTTCCATTCTCGGCTCGCTTTACGGCGTGAAAGAGCCAATCCGCATCGAAAACTCCACGGATGTGGAAAAGAGAAATTGCAGCTTTTAAATTCAAAGGAGCGAATATGCAGTCCATTTATATTTGCCCGAAATGTAAGGCGCCGCTTTTGTTTGCAGATCGCGTTGCAAAATGCGAGCAGGGCCATTCGTTTGACCGTGCGAAGGAGGGATACTTCAACCTTCTTCTCACGAGTATCGGAGGCACCCATGGGGATAATAGGGAAATGATCGAGGCGCGGCGCGTCTTTCTGGATGCGGGCTATTATGCGCCGCTCTCAGATGCTTTGAATGCGCTTGTCTGCCGCATCCTTCCCAAGGACGGAACGGTTCTTGACGGCGGCGCGGGAGAGGGATATTATACGGCGCGCCTCGCCGAGGCGCTTGAAAATCAAGGCTTTTCTGCGCGCATCTTTTCCTTTGATATTTCCAAGGATGCCGTGCGCCGCCTTTCTAAGCGCCGCCCTGATTTGCATCCCGCCGTTTGCGGGGTATACGATATGCCCGTGGAGGGAGAGAGCGTGGATGTTCTTTTGAATTTCTTCGCTCCCTTTGCAAGAGAGGAGAGCCTGCGCGTTCTGAAAAGGGGCGGCTATCTCTGCATGGCTGTGCCTGAGCGGGAGCACCTTTTCGGCTTAAAGGAGCAGGTGTACGAAAATCCGTATTATAACGAGGTCTCCTCCAAGATCCCCGAGGGATTTTCTCTTGCCGAAAGCATCGAGATCAAAAAGGAAATCGAGATCCGTGAGCCGGCGCATATCCGCGCCCTCTTTGGGATGACCCCCTATGCCTACCGCACGGGCAAAGAGGGCAGAGAGGCTGTGGAGGCGCTCACCCTTTTAAAAACCCCGATCCACTTCCGCCTCTTTCTGTATAAGAAAATATAAAAAATCCCCGTAGATCTGCGACCGTCCGCAAGGGACGCCGCTTTGGATCTCGGGGGCTTTTTTTATTGCTTTTTCGAGAGATCCCGCTGATATTTCTTGGGGGATACTCCCATTTCCTTTTTAAATAGCTGGCTGAAGGTATAGATGTCGTCAAAATTCAGTGCGTATGCGGTTTCGGAAACGTTGAGCCCATCATTCACCAGCAAATTGCAGGCCGCCTTCATTAAGAGGCGGTTTTTATATTTGATCGGGGTGGTGCCCATCACGTCCTTGAAAAGCCGACGGAAATGCGGCGTGCTGATTTTGCAAAGAAGCGCAAGGTCGTCGACGCCGATTGCTTGCGTATAATGCTCTTCGATGTGCTTCAAGGCAGGCGCGATCCGCTTTTCGTTGATTTTTGCTTCTTCATTTGTGAAAAAGCCCTTGCAGTCGGCGATCAGTCGGTAAAGAAGGCATGTTGCGGTGAGCCTGTCGGTATGATAGAGGCTTGCAATTTCGTTGAAAAATTTATAGGCCTCTTCTATTCTACTGCTGATCACGGCAGGCACATCGGAAAAAACGATGTCTTTCGTTTCATTTTCCGTCATCTCGGCAAGATCGAAATTCACGAGAATGAAGAGCGCGTCGGAGCTGAGAATATTATATCGGTAATGTCCGCCCTTGGGAAGATAAAGCGTGTCGCCTTCGGTTGCGCACGTATCGGTGTCTTTGACGAAAAAATGATAATCGCCGTGAAGGATATGCAAAAGTGCCGAAGAATATCTGCCCCTAATATGGTTTTCAAAAACGCTCGGAGCGCCTTTGATCACGAAGAAATTTTTTAGTATCAGACCGCTTGCGCAGTCGTTGCTTCCGTAATACATTTCATCACCTCAGATCCTATTATACATCATTTTTCCGAATTGTCAATCCTATGATCGAAATACTTAAATTTTTGAAAGAAAAACGCATTGGATCAAAAGTCTTTCTTCGCTATAATAGTAGTGCGAAAATTCGAAATGCTTTATTTGGGAGTGGAAAATGATCGAAATATATGTGAAATCAAGTATGGACGGCACACTTCAGCCGAATCTTTTTTATGCGGCAAAGGAAAAAAACAGGCCACTTATCGTGGGACTTCATACCTGGAGCTTTGATAGAAACAATCAAGTGAAGGCAATGCTCCCCATCGCGATTGAAAAGGATTTAAATTTGCTTTTGCCGGAATTTCGAGGCCCGAACCTCAGGAGCAATCCGAATTGTCGGGATGCCTGCGGCTCCGAAAAGTCCAAGCAGGATGTTATGGATGCCGTGGATTTTGTCTTGAAAAATTATGAGATAGATGCGCAAAGCATTTTTGTCGTGGGAGCAAGCGGCGGCGGTATGATGGCGCTTCTGATGGCGGCGTATGCGCCAAAGACGTTTCGCGGCGTCTGCTCCTTCGTTCCGATCACGGATATAGAAAAATGGTATGAAGAGAACCCTTCGTATCGGGATAGCATCGATGCGTGCTGTGCCGGCTCCGACTTCCGAGAGGAATGCGCGCGCCGCTCGCCGATGTCGTATGCAGAAGGGATCGCCTTGGCAACCGTGAAGATTTTCGTCGGAAAATGGGATCCCATCGTGCCCGCGCATCATTCTCTGGATCTTTTTTCAAGGATTTTCAGAGAGTATCCGCACGCACAGGTCTATTTTGAAATGTTTGACGGAGGGCACGAGATGCCCCTCGAGCTTGCGTTCGGATGGGTGGATTCCTTGCTTCGGCAAGGAAAAAAAGAAAAGACGCAGGTGACGGGTTAATTCAATAAAACAATAAAAGAAGGAAAATAAGAATAACTTCAAAGGAAATCAAAGAGCTTGCATACTTATATTGTGGATAACGCAAGGCTCCCGAAGGATTTTTGGGAAAGAACGGTATCCTGCGATAAGGATTGCGAAAATTGCGGGTATTGCGGCGATCTGATGCAAAAAGCCTTGGTTTTTGCTGAATAAAATTGAGTAAAAAAGCGGATACCTTCCGTGCCTTGGCACGGTGTATCCGCTTTTTTCTTTTGGAGGAAGAGCTTTATTCCTCGATATAAACGCGCTTCATACGCATTGCAACCTTCGGACGGTCGCTGTAATCGGTGGGGATCGATGCGATTTCGTCCACGGTCTCGATGCCCTCGATAACCTTGCCGAAGGCGGCGTATTGGCCGTCAAGATGCGGTGCGTCTGCGTGCATAATAAAGAACTGTGAGGAGGCGGAGTTCTTATCCATTGCGCGCGCCATAGAGATCACGCCGCGCTTGTGCTTGATGGGGTTCGGATGACCGTTTGCGGCAAACTCACCCTTGATGTTCTTCTCGGATCCACCCATACCGTTGCCGAGTGGGTCTCCGCCCTGAATCATAAATCCGGGGATCACGCGGTGGAAGATCAATCCGTCATAAAATCCGTCCTTCACGAGGGAAAGGAAGTTTTCCACGGTGATGGGGGCGGCCTCTGCATTCAGCTCAAGCTTGATCTTGCCGCCGTTTTCCATTTCGATAACAACCATAGTTTTTTCTCCTTTTGGTATAAAAATATATTTTTTGTAATAAAATGGTATTGTGAAAAAACCTAAAAATGCAAACAAAGATTGTCGGGAGGAAGAATATGGAGAAGGAAAAACTGCAAAAGTATGCTTATATCACCATTTGCGGATTTGGGATTGCCGCATTGGCTTTTCTCGTTTTGCGCTATGCAATCGCGCTTCTTTTGCCGTTCGCTCTTGCCTTTCTTCTTGCATATCTGCCGCGCCGTCCTGCGGCGCATCTTGCCGCGAGACTTCGCATATCGGTGCGCCTTTGCAGAATGGCGCTTTCTCTTCTTTCGCTCCTTCTTTTGCTTGGCGGAGCGGGGCTTCTTTTGTATCTCGTCGTCGGAGAGGCGTGGCGCTTCGTCAGCGGTCTTTCCGCATCGGGGGAGCTGGAGGAGATGCTTTCTGCCGTCCTCCGCTTTCCGCACGGTATGCTCGGAAATAGCGAGATTGCGGCAGAATGGGAGAAAAAGATTGCCGATGCCGTCGGTACGGCGGCCGCCTCCTTGCTCTCGGGGGCTCTCTCCTCGATGACGGCTATCGCTGCCTCGGTGCCGCGCATTATGCTTTTTCTTCTCGTCTCGGTGGTTTCCGTTCTCTATATTTCGTGGGATCTGGATCGCATTCTTGCCGCCGTCAAGGGCGCGCTCCCGCCGCATCTGCAAAGCAAGGCCTGTGCGCTGAAAAACGGCGTCCTGAAAACGGTGCTCTCGTATCTTCGATCCTATGGGATTCTGATGCTGATGACCTTCGTTTTGGTGTTCGTTGGGCTTCTGATCCTGCGCGCGGAATACGCTCTGCTGATGGCGGCGCTGATCGCGCTTTTAGACGTTCTTCCCGTCATTGGCGTTGGCACGGTGCTCGTTCCGTGGAGCATTCTCTCCTTCTTGATGGGGCAGAGTGCGCGCGGCGTCGGCCTTCTCGTTTTGCTCCTTGCGCACGAGATTATGCGCCAGATCGCAGAGCCTCGCATTCTGGGTAAAAGCCTTGGCGTGCACCCCTTGGTAACGCTGATGCTTCTGTATTTCGGTTATTCTCTGTTCGGCTTCGTCGGCTTGCTTCTGATGCCCGCCGTCGGCGTGCTGATCGGTGCGCTATTCAATAAAAAGGATGCCGCCAAGGTCGCATAGCGGCTCATCCGAAAGTGAAACGAGCGAAATTTTTGCTTCTTCTGCAAATTTTTTTATCGCGGGATAGTCGGGATGGCCTTCAATTTTTCCGTAGAAAAAGGCGAGATCTCCATCCCTTCCGCCACAGCCTCCGATGAAGCCGTATGCATAGGGCGGAAGCGCAATGGCGCCCTCCGAGATCCTAAGAACCTCAATTCCCGCATCCGCAAGCACCCTTGCCATTCCCTCGTCCGCCGTGATGGCGCGGTGCGCACCAAGGGGAAAAACGGTGCAGGCGGCGTATCCCTGCTTCGTCGGATAAAGACGATAGCCGAGTGCCTCAGCTGCCGAAAGAAGCGAGGGAGCGATGCTTTTCGGATTGTAAAAAACGGCGTCTCCCACCGTCAGCAAATTATATGCGCAATCCTCGGGATAACGCGCACCCGCCCGATCGGGCAAGGTAAGGATCCTTGGCGCTTTGCCAAGTGCTTGGAGGGATCGGAAAAAATCCCCGTTTTCAAGGAAAAAATCCTCCGCGCAGAAAATGTGCTCTCCGAGTCTTGCAAGATGCATATCGGGATGGTATGCAAGCGGTGCGGGCTGAGTCTTGCCCACAGGGCAAGGGAGCAGGGAATAGCCCCGGTTCTTCAGCGCCCGAAGACAGGCGGGCGAGGCTTTTTCGCTGACGATTGCAATAGCCACCCTCGGTTTCCTCCTAAAAAACAAAATAAAAAACGCCGCTTTCTCCAAGCGGCGTTTTTTAAAGCCTTACGCGCGCTCGATCTTGCCGGAGCGCAGGCAACGGGAGCATACGTAAACGGTCTTGTTCGTACCGTTAACAACTGCTTTTACCTTGCGGATGTTGGGCTTCCAGGTTCTGTTGGTCTTGCGGTTAGAGTGGGATACGTTATGACCGAAGGTCACGCCCTTGCCGCAAACGCTGCAATTTGCCATTTTGACACCTCCTAAAATCTCGCCGAAATGGCGGAATTTTATATAAATTTTTTGTAATCGTAGATTGACATCGTCTATTATAGCACACAAAACCAAAAAAAGCAAGAGGTTTTGGAAAAATATTTTTCCTTTTCTGTCGCAAAAAAGGCGCAAGGCGCAGATGGGGTAAAAACGGAGAAGTTTTTTCAATTCTCTTGACTTTTTCTTGGTTATAATTTATAATAATATAGTAAGTTTTGTTTTTCGGAAAGGACGAAAAAATGGAAAGAAGTTATATTAAGGACGTTGTCCCCGGCCTCTGCCGCGTGAGTGGCTTCGTTGAAAACTTCAGAAATAAGAAAACGATGGCCTTCATCGTGGTGAAGGATATCACGGGGAAGCTGCAGGTCACCGTGGAGAAGGAGAAGCATCCCGAGATGATCGAGATGCTGGATCAGCTCACGCCGCATTCCGTCGTCACCTTTGAGGGCGAGGTCGTTCTCAGCGAGTATGTGAAGATGGGCGGCAAGGAAATGTATCCCTCCGTGATGAAGATCGAATCGATCGCAGAGGCGCTTCCGATTAAGGAGGATTCCGAGATCGACGTGAAGATGGATTACCGCTGGATTGATCTTCGCCGCGATAAAAATCATCTGATGATCCGTATGCAGACGACGATGGCCGCCGCAATGCGCGAATTTCTTGTGGAGCGCAATTTCGTTGAGATTCATACGCCGAAGCTCATCGGCGCGGCAAGCGAGTCGGGCTCGGATGTTTTTGAGGTAAAGTATTTCGATACCAAGGCATATCTTGCCCAGTCTCCGCAGTTCTATAAGCAGATGGCAATGGCCGCAGGGCTTGAGCGCATTTTTGAGACGGGCCCCGTTTTCCGCGCGGAGAAGTCGTACACCAATAAGCACGCCACCGAGTTTTCGGGCTTCGACCTTGAAATGTCCTTCATTGATAGCTTTGAGGACGTTATGAAGATCGAGGAGGAGCTCCTTGCCTATACGATTGCGAAGATCAAGGAAAAGCACGGAGAGGAGATCGAGGCGCTCTTCGGCCTGCCCGTGATCGTTCCCACCCTGCCGTTCCCCAGAATGAAGCTTCGCGATGTATACCGTGAGCTTGAGGCGCGTTATGGATACACCGTGCCTGACGAGCTGAAGGGAGATTTGACGACCGATGCGGAGAGACTGACGAAGAAGCTCTGCGAGGATATGTTCGGTCACGAATTTCTCTTTATTACCGATTACGATGCGAAGGAAAGAGCCTTCTATCATATGCGCGACGAAGCGGGCGTTCCTCAGGGCTATGACCTGATCTGGCGCGGCGTTGAGATCACCACGGGCGCGCAGAGAGAGCACCGCCACGATCTGCTTCTGAAGCAGGCGGCAGAGAAGGGTCTTGAGAAGGATGTGGAGTTCTATCTTCAGTTCTTCAAGTACGGTTGCCCGCCTCACGGCGGCTTCGGTCTTGGTATTGACAGACTGACGATGCTCTTCCTCGGCATCTCCATCAAGGAGGTTCAGTTCCTCTTCCGCGGACCGAACCGACTGACGCCGTAAGCGCTTTTTAAAGTTAAAAATAAAAACCGAAAGGAAATATAAAAATGAAAATCGCTCTGATCAATGAAAACAGCCAGGCGGCAAAGAACGCTCTGATCTGTGACACCTTGAAGAAGGTTGTTGAGCCCCTTGGCCACGAGGTGTTCAACTACGGTATGTATTCTGCTGAGGATAAGGAGCAGCTCACCTATGTGCAGATCGGTATTCTTTCCGCCGTTCTTCTGAATTCCGGTGCCTGCGACCTCGTTATCACCGGTTGCGGAACGGGTGAGGGCGCAATGCTCGCCTGCAACTCCTTCCCCGGCGTTCTCTGCGGCCACGTTGTGGACCCCACGGATGCATATCAGTTCACGCAGGTGAATAACGGTAATGCAATCGCAATGCCCTTCGCAAAGGGCTGGGGCTGGGGCTGTGAGCTCAACCTTCAGTATGTATTCGAGAAGCTCTTCGTTTCCGAGTGGGGCCTTGGCTATCCCAGAGAAAGAGCCGTTCCCGAGCAGAGAAATAAGAAGATCCTCGACGAGGTGAAGAAGGTAACGCATACCGATATGTGCTACATCCTTGAGAACCTTGATCGTGAGCTCGTTCTCGGTGCTCTTGGCACGAAGAACTTCAAGGAGCTCTTCTTTGCAAACTGCAAGTGCGAGAAGATCGCCGCTTGCGTGAAGAAGATCCTTGGCTAAAATTTAAAACGAAAAACCGAGCCGCGCCGAGAAAACTCTGCCTGCTCGGTTTTTTAAAACTACATCGAAATGAAAATAATTCTTTTCAAAAAAACGATTTTTTTGAAAGAAAAAACTTGAAAGCGGGAAATATAAATGAAATTTTTGCGTTTTTTGGAAGGGCTGAGAAATCCTTTTTTGGATGGCTTTTTCTCTCTGGTCACGGAGATCGGGGGAGAGACGGTTTTGCTCGTTCTCGGCTTCCTCTTCTTCTGGTGCATAGATAAAAGACAGGGATTTTTCACTCTGCTTTGCGGCCTTTTCGGCACGGTGATCAATCAGGGACTGAAGCTTGCCTTCAAGGTGCCGCGTCCTTGGGTGCTGGATGAAAGCTTCACGATCGTGGAAAGTGCGCGTGAGGCCGCCACGGGATATTCCTTCCCCTCGGGGCACACGCAGAATGTTGCGGGCACCTTCGGCAGTTTCGCCGTCGGTCAGCGCAAGCATAAATGGGTGGTAGCCGTTTCGGTCACGATCGTTGTTCTGGTCGCTTTTTCCCGTATGTATCTCGGCGTGCATACCCCTGCGGATGTTTTGACCTCTCTTGCACTTGCGCTGGCTCTGATTTTGGTGCTTCGCCCCATCTTTGCAAATGAGGAAAATTTCCGCCGCTATATGCCGTATCTCGTGGCCATCGGCTATTTGTTGACGGTTGGACTGCTTTGCTATGTGTTCTTGCATCCCGAGGCAGGCGTGGATGCCGAAAATCTCGCCAGCGCGAGAAAGAATGCCTGCACGCTCCACGGTGCCGTGCTGGGACTCGTTGCCGTCTTTTTTCTTGAGAAGCTCCTCGGGGATTTTGATACCCGCGCCGTTTGGTATGTGCAAGTCATCAAGGTTGTCGGCGGCTTCGCCATCGTGCTTCTGATCAAGGAGCTTCTGCGCGTTCCGCTGAATTTCCTCTGCTTCGGAAACGAGTTTGTCGGCCGTGCGCTCCGCTACTTCTTAATGGTGGTATTTGCGGGCGGAGTCTGGCCGCAGACCTTTAAAACTCTCGTCAAGATCCGTATTCCCGCGTTGGATAAGCTCTTTGCGAAAAAAAGCGCCGATCCCGAAGGCGGAGCGGAGAAGTAATGCCATAAAAAGCAACGAAAGACGGTGCAACTTCGGCGACCTGCCAATCTGCGGGTCGCCTTTTTGTTTTTATTTTGTAAATTTTTCCGTATTTTTTTAAAAGCCTTTACATTTTAAATTTTTTATGCTAAAATATTAATGCTCAAAAAATGGGTAATTTTAAATCTTTTGAAGGTATCAAGCTATGAAATGTCCGTCTTGCAACCGCCGCGATTCCCGCGTTCTCGATTCGCGTCCGGTGGAGGATGATTCCAGCATCAAGCGCAGAAGAGAGTGCGTTTTCTGCGGCAAGCGCTTCACAACCTATGAGGTGGTGGACACCGTGCCGATCGCCGTTGTAAAAAGAAGCGGTGAGCGCGAGTTTTTTGATAAGCATAAGCTGAAGCTCGGCATCGAGCGCGCCTGCCAGAAGCGCCCCGTGAAGGCGGACGAAATTGCAAACGAGATCGAGGCGGATCTGCAGAATGCCATCGTCGGCGAAATCGCCTCCAAGGATATCGGCGAGATGGTGCTTGCAAAGCTCAGGGAGAGAGACATCGTCTCTTATATCCGCTTTGCCTCGGTATACAGAGAGTTTCAGGATATCGATTCCTTTATGGAGGAGATCCGCCGCCTGAGCAAGAAAAGCAAAAAAGAAAAGTGAGATGAGCCTCTTATGATGAAGAGTATGACAGCCTTTGGTCGCGCCGTGGCCGAGGGTGAAGCAAGAACCGTCACCGTAGAGCTGAAAAGCGTGAATTCGCGCTTTCTTGATGCAAGCGTGAAGCTTCCCCGTGCCTATCTTTTCCTTGAGGAGAAGATCAAGGCACATATCCAGAAAAAGGGGATTCTTCGCGGCAAGGTGGATATTTATATCTCGGTGGAGGATCGCGCAAGAGAGGACGGAGCCGCCGTTTTGGACGAGGGCTTTCTTGCCTCGTATCTTGCCTGCCTTTACCGCTTGCGTGACGAATATAAGCTGCGCGACGATATCACCGTGATGAGCGTTGCAAGACAGGCGGATATTTTCCGCCGAGAGAGAGCTGCAGAGGATCTTGACCGCGCTTGGGAATGGCTTTGCCCCGTTCTGGATGAGGCGCTGGTTGGCTTCGTTGCGATGCGGGAGAGTGAGGGCGAGCGCATTGCCGCCGATATTCTCGCAAAGCTCGAGGGCATTAAGGCAACCGTTTGCGAGATCGAGCAGATCTCGAAGAGCGATACCGTTGGCTACCGTGATAAGCTTGAAAGCCGCATCCGCCAGATCCTTGGGGAGACCGAGACTGTGGTGGATGAAAACCGCCTTCTGACGGAGTGCGCCATCTGGGCGGATAAGATCGCGATCGATGAGGAGCTCGTCCGTCTGCGCTCGCACTTTGATGCGTTTGCGCAGATCGTTGCCTTGCCCGAGCCCTCGGGCCGAAAGCTTGATTTTATGATGCAGGAAATGAATCGTGAAACCAATACCATCGGCTCGAAGGCGAATAACGCTTCGATTGCCCGCCTCGTCGTGAATATCAAGGGCGAGCTTGAGAAGATGCGTGAGCAGATTCAGAATATCGAATAAGGGCCTTGTCCCGCGAGATAGGAGATTCTTATGAAATTTATCAATGTCGGCTTCGGTAATATGGTTTCGGCAGGGCGCATCGTTGCGATCGCCAGCCCCGATAGCGCGCCCATCAAGCGCCTGATCTCGGATGCCAAGGATGACAATCGTATTATCGATGTATCCTGCGGCCGCCGCACCCGCGCGATTATTATAACCGATTCCGAGCACGTGATCCTTTCCGCCATTGCCGCCGAAACGATCACGAACCGTCTCTCCTCCGAGGATGTCGAGACGGAAAATGAAGAAGATTAATAACGAAACGGAGATATAGAATTATGATGTACCCCACGATTGATGAATTGACCAAGGGCAAGTTTAACCGCTACGAGCTGGTGGTTGGCGTTGCCAAGTGTGCCCGCATCGTCACGGATGAATATGTGGCTATGCGCAACAAGGCGCAGAAGAGAATTGATAACAGAGAGACCGATAAGTCCCTCTTCTCCCAGATCGATCCCGAGTATAGAGACCAGAAGGCGGTTCGCATCGCGATCAGCAAGATGGTAGAGGGGCGCTTCGAAATGGCGCGCGAGGAGGAGAACTAAAAGATTTTTCGAAAGGGGAAGGACGGATGTTCGTTAAGGTATATATCTTGGATGCGCCGTATGCGATCGATCGCCCCTTTGATTATCTTTGTCCTGATTCCCTTGTGGAAAAGGTTCGCCGCGGCTCGCTTGTCAGCGTTCCCTTCGGTATGCAGAACCGTCTGCGCCGCGGGGTTGCCGTCTCGGTTTCGGCGGAAAGTGAAAATATAAAGGTTAAGCCCGTGCATGCGGTTCTGGATGACCGCTTTTCTCTCTCGGAGGAAATGCTCGGGCTCTGCCTGTTTTTGAAGGAATATACGCTCTGCACCTTTGGTGAAGCGGTTCGGACGGTTTTGCCCCCCGGCGCGCTTTCCGAGATCCCGAATATCCGCACGCGCAAGCTCTATCGGCTTTCGCGTCCGCGCGAGGAGGTTCTTTCTCTGCTTTCGGGAAAAGCGCTTCGAAGCGAGGGGCAGAGAGTTGTTCTGCGCTATCTTCTGGATGTGGAGGAGGCAGACAGCGCGCTTTTGCGCGAGCAGCCGGGCGTCACGGCGGCGCAGATCGGCGCCCTCGTGGAAAAGGGACTGATCGCATACGCGGAGGAAGAGGAATACAGAAATCCTTACGCGCATTTTGCAGAAAACGGAGAAAAAAAGCCGATCTGCCTAAGCGAAGCGCAGGAGCGCGCCTATGCGCAGATCGAGTCGCTTCTTCTTTCGCACGAGGCAAAGGCCGCTCTTCTTTACGGTATCACGGGAAGCGGAAAAACGCAGGTGATTATGAAGGCTATCGACCGAACGATGGAGGAAGGGAAGAGCGTGATTATGCTCGTTCCCGAGATTGCCTTAACGCCGCAAACGGTGAGCATCTTCTGCCGCAGATACGGCGGCCGCGTGGCCGTGATCCATTCCTCGCTCTCGCAGGGAGAAAGGCTGGATGCCTTCCGCCGTATTCGTGACGGGCAGGTGGATCTCGTAATCGGAACGCGCTCTGCGATCTTTGCGCCGCTCTCCAACCTCGGAATGATCGTGATCGACGAGGAGCACGAGCATACCTATAAATCCGAAAGCGATCCGAAGTACCACGCCCGCGATGTCGCGGCCTACCGATGCGGAAAAAGCGGCGCGCTGATGCTTCTCGCCTCGGCAACGCCCTCGTTGGAGAGCTTTTATAAAGCGAAAAACGGAAAATATACGCTCGTGCCTCTGCGCGAGCGCTACGGTGGCGCTAAGCTGCCGACGGCGGTGATCGTGGATATGCGCGAGGAGCTTCGCCTCGGAAATACCTCCCCGATCAGTGACCGCCTTTTAAAGGCGCTGTCTACGGTATACGAAAGAGAACAGCAGGCGATTCTGTTTCTCAATCGCCGTGGCTATCATAGCCAGATCAGCTGTAAAAAATGCGGCGAGGTGCTTTGCTGTCCCCGTTGCTCGGTTTCCTTAACGCATCATACGGGCAGGGGCGGAAGCAAGCTGCTCTGCCACCTTTGCGGCCATACCGAGCCGGCGCCCTCCGCCTGTCCGAGCTGCGGGGGGGACGAGCTGTCCTTTCTCGGCTACGGGACCCAGCGCGTGGAGGGAGATCTTTCGAGATTTCTTCCCGATATGGCTGTGATGCGTATGGATGCGGATACGACCTCGCAAAAGCTGGCGTATGACAGAATGCTGGAGCAATTCCGCGCAGGAGAAGCGGATATTCTTCTCGGAACGCAGATGGTAACGAAGGGGCATGATTTTCCCCGTGTTACCCTCGTCGGCGTTGTTTTGGCGGATACCTCGCTCTATGTCAGCGATTTTCGCGCCTCGGAGCGAACCTTCTCGCTTCTCACGCAGGTGATCGGTCGCGCAGGTCGCGCGGGCGAGGAGGGAATCGCCGTGATACAAACTTATAGTCCTCAGCACGAGATCATCCGCCTGGCCTGCCGTCAGGATTACGATCGGGTTTATGAGGGAGAGATTGCCCTCAGGCGTGAGCTTTCCTATCCGCCCTTCTGCGATATGGTGCAA
>JAZTWU010000166.1:0-6786 GCA_045636085.1 Eubacteriales bacterium | reverse complement strand
TATCCCTTCATCGGCTTCGATATGGATCGCGAGCCGGGCAAGGAGATCCTCCACGTGGAGAACCTCAGCGCCTCGCTGGAGGGTAAGCCGCTCTTCAAAAACCTCTCCTTCCACGTAGGAAAAGGGGATAAGATCGCCTTCATCGGAAACGAGCTTGCGATTACCCAGCTTTTCAAGATCCTGAACGAGGAGGCGGAGCCCGATAGCGGAGAATTCAAGTTCGGCGTTTCGATCACAACCTCGTATTTCCCGCACGATAACTCTGCGTATTTCGATGGGCATACGGAGTCGATCCTCGATTGGATGCGTGCTTATTCCAAGGATCAGACTGAATCCTATCTGCGCGGCTTCCTCGGAAAGATGCTTTTCTCCAATGAAAGCGTTTTCAAGCCTGTCAATGTCCTCTCCGGAGGCGAAAAGGTTCGCTGTATGTTCTCGCGTATGATGATGTTCGGCTCCAATCTTCTGATGATCGATCAGCCGACAGACCATCTGGATCTCGAATCCATCACCGCGGTGAACAACGGTATGCAGTCCTTCAAGGGCAATATCCTTTTTTCGTCGCATGACTATGAGATCCTCGCCACCGTTGCCAATCGCATCATCGAGCTTTCCCCCGATGGCTGTGTGGATTATCTCGGCTCCTATGAGGATTATCTTGAGAAAAAGAAGCAGATCGAATCCTGATCTCTTCGCTTTGTAAATAAATATTGACGAAAAGTGCCGCTCTTCGGTTTATTTCGAAGAGCGGCCTTCTTTATATTCCATTGGGCGCATTCCCGTGCGTTTTTTGAAAAAGTTAGAAAAATAGTGCTCGTCCGAAAAGCCGAGACGGAAGGCGATCTCCTTTGCGCCGAGGCTCGTGTTTTGCAAAAGAGCCTTGGCAAGCGCCTCCTTACTTGAAAGATAATATTCGTAGGGCGTTATTTTATAGGCGGAAAGAAAGGCGCGTGTGAATGTGGAGAGCGATATATGAAGCTCTTTTGCAAGTGCCGCAGGGGAAAAGTGCGTGGCAGTGCTTGCATCGATGCGTTCCTTCACGAGTGCGGCAAGTCCGTTTTGGCTTTCACCCTCGTATTTTTCGGAAAGCGACTGTATGAGCGAAAGAAGGATCGGCGCGATTTTTGCAGATGCGATCTTGCAATCCTTGGTCGCCTTGGCAATGGAAAGAATTTCGCTCATTTCCCGCATTGCATTATAGCAAAAAACGCCGTAGCCAAGGCCGTGAGAGGTGAGAAGGAAAGAAAGATAGGTGCTTTTCACATTCACCCAAATTTTTTCGAAGGGATCGCTTTTGTCGGGATAGTAGCATTGATCTGTTTCGGGCGTGAGAATATAGGTGTCACCCTTTTCCACGGGAAAATGCTTGCCGTCGATCCAAAGATGGCCGCGTCCTTTGATGCAGTATTCAAAAACAAACATCCGATTGCGCTCCTTTGTGCGCTCGATGCGATAGCCTGCATCGGGATGCGTGATTCCCGCCATTGTAACGCAAAGCGGAAGCTCCCCCTGCTCATGAAAAGCATAGAGCTCCTCCATCGCACCTTCCTTGATTCCCATATCAAAAAACCTCTCTATGACGATATTTTACACTTAATTGCCCTTATATTCTATTGTTTTATTCTTCTTATAATATTATAATACAATTATAAGAAAGAGTCAATATCCGATTTTTTGTTATTTGGAGGTAATTATGAAGCAGCTTTTGCCCGCATATCCGCTATTTTTGAAGGATCCCTATTTCTCGTTTTGGTGCGACGGCGAGATCCTTGCTCAAAACGATCCCGTCACTTGGTGGGGGGAGCGCAAGCCGATGCTCGGCATCGCGCGCGTAAATGGAAGGACATACGGATTTTTTGGCGGCGTTCGGCGCTTTCTCGATTGCGGTCTTGTGCCCGCAAAGCAAATCGATCTTTCCGTGGATGCGTTTTCCACGCGCTATGCCTTCGATCTTGACGGTGTGAAGCTCCTCGTCTCCTTTGTCTCACCTCTTCTTCCAACCGATCTTTCTCTCCTTTCTATGCCAACCTGTTATATGGAATACGAGGTGATCGGCGCGGAAAATGCCGAGATCACGCTTCTCGTCGGTCAGGAGATCTGCCATAATGCTTCTGCGGATCGAAATCCCACCGTTTTTGCGGGTGTCACGGATATTTCGGGCGGCCAATCGGCCTTTGTCGGCCTTTCTAAGCAACAGCTTCTTTGCAACGCGGGCGATCTCGTCGGTGCGGATTGGGGCTATTGGTATCTCGCGGCAGACCGAGGCTTTGTTTTGGATAAGCATTCGATCGGGGAATATATTGCAAGCGGTGCAATTTCCGCCGCCGTTCCTTCCGCCACCTCCTCTTATATCGGAGCCACCAAGCAGGGGTGCACGGGCGCAATCGTCCTCGGCTTTGATAACGGTCTCGCCGTTCAGTATTTCGGTGAATTTCTGAAGGGCTATTACCTCGAGGATCACACGATCGTTGAAGCCTTGGAATACACCATGGCGAAAAACGCGGAAATTTCTTCGCGCCTTCGTGCTTTTGATGAGGATCTGCGTCAAAAGGCTGTACCCCTCGGTGAGGATTATTATCTTATTTTGGTTGCATCGCTCCGCCAGAGCATTGCAGGGCATTCTCTTGCTCGCGATAAAGCAGGGAATCTTCTGTTCTTTTCCAAGGAATGCAATTCCAACGGCTGTATCGGAACGGTGGATGTCAGCTATCCCTCAATGCCGCTGTATCTGCTCTATAATCCCGAGCTCGTCAAGGGTATGATGCGCCCGATCCTTCGCTTTGCCGCTTGCCGTGTCTGGAAATACGATTTTGCGCCGCACGATGTGGGAACCTTCCCGCTGGCAAACGGACAGGTTTACGGTCTTGCACGCGATGCGGGGACACTGCGCGGCAACAGCTTTGATATATGGCAGAATAAGGATCGCGGCACGCGCCCGCCCTTTTATCTCTTCTCCGAAAGCTATGATGCGTATTGCCTTGAGTGGCAAATGCCCGTGGAGGAATGCGCCAATATGCTGATTATGTGCGCCGCCGCCTGCAAGGCCGACGGGGACTACGGCATTTTCATTGAAAACCGCGCACTTTTTGATTCTTGGGTGCAGTATCTTGTGAAATACGGCCGCCGCCCCGATACCCAGCTTTGCACGGATGACTTTGCGGGGCATCTGAAGGACAATGTCAACCTTTCCGTAAAGGCCGCCGTTGGAATCGCCTGCTACGCGATGCTTCTTGATGCAATCGGTGGCGAGGGTGGCGAGGATTATCGCAGCTTGGCGAGGGAATATGCGGCGGATATTATGAATTTCGGCAAGAAATTTTCCCATATTCCGCTGACCTTTGATTCGGACGGTGCGACCTTCTCCTTAAAATACAATATGGCATTTGATAAGATCCTTGGCCTCGGACTTTTCACGGATGCGTGCCGTGAGCGCGAGGTGGATACCTATATCGAGAAGGCAAACCGCTACGGAACGCCGCTGGATAGCCGCGCGGATTATACGAAGAGCGATTGGATCGTCTGGTCGGCCGCTTTAACGGACTTCGAAGAAAAGAAAAAAGCCTTGCTTGCCCCGCTTGCGCGCTACCTTCGCGAAAGCACCTCGCGAGTTCCTTTCTCGGATTGGTACTTCACAACGGATGGAAAATGGCGAAGCTTCCGTGCAAGAACGGTGCAGGGCGGATGCTTCATTCTGCTTCTTTAAGAGGTCGTAAAGACAAAAAAGTGAGAATTTCTTCTGAAATTCTCACTTTTTTATTGGAAATAGATTTTAAATCTTGATCGGCTGACCTTGGCTCTCATATGCCGCCAAAATCAGGCGGATTACCTTGGAGGCCTCTGCGCCGTCAATGGGGAAGTGTCTTCCCGTGGAAACGCAATCGTAAAAATCTGCCATCAAAGCCTCGTGAGAGCTTCCGTAGCAAGCCTTTCCGCGGCATTCGAAGATTTCCTCGAAGGTATGAACCTTGTCGCCCTCGTAAACGATGTTGCCCTGCGCGATCAGCTGGCGGTCCTCAAAAAGCAGAGAAACGGAAACGGGCTGATAAAATTCAAGTCCCACGGTCGCGGAGAGAACGAAGCTTTTTTCGCTTTCTCCGAAAACGATGGCCGTATCCTCCACCTCGATCGTATCACCGAGAATGGAATTGGAGGTGATTGCGCGAATGGCGTTCGGCATTCCGACGAGCCATTGCAGAATATCCAGCGTGTGCAGAGCCTGATTGATCAGCGCGCCGCCACCCTCGGTGGCCCACTTGCCGCGCCAAGCCGCGCTGTTGTAGTAATCTCTTCCGCGATGCCAGTAAAGCTGAGCGGAGGCCGCCTTGGGAGGGCATTTTTCTGCCTGCTCCTTCAGATAGCGGTTTGCGCCGTTGTAGCGGTTTTGCTGGCTCACGCCGAGCTGTGCCTTCGATTTTTTCTCCGCCTCAAGGATTCTGTCAATATCCTCCTTGCGGATGCAGAGCGGCTTTTCGCACAAAACGTTAATGTCTCTTTCAAGCGCCGCAACGATCATATCCGCGTGCAGATAGTGCGGGGTGCAGATGTGAATGACGTCGGGCTTCTGCTCGTCGAGCATCTGAATGTAATCCGTATATTTTGGAATATCCGTGAAGGATTCGATTGCTTTTTCGTCCGTATCGCAAACGGCGCAGAGCGTTGCATATTTCGGGATGATCGAAGCGTGCACGTGTCCGATCACGCCGTGGCCAATGAGCGCAGTTCTGATTTTCATTTTTGTCCACCTTCTGCCTTTCGGCTTTTCTCTACCTATTTTACCACAGCTAAAACAAAAAAGCAAGAATAAACGTTCTTTTTTTCAAAAAAACACGCCACGCGCAAGCGATGGCATATCGGCTGCGAAAGAAACACAGAAAAAAGCAAAAGACACTCTGAAAATACAGAGTGTCTTTTTGTTTTTAATCTGTTTCCCTATAGCTATAAGGACGTCGTCCGAGAGCAAAAGATTTTGTACTTTCGGTCTAAACTCGGGCTGTCTTATAACACAACTGAAAAATCAGTTGGAAATGTAGGGCAGAAGTGCCAACTGGCGAGCTCTCTTAACAGCAACAGTCAGCTGTCTCTGGTGAAGAGCGCAGGTACCGCTCACACGGCGGGGAAGGATCTTAGCTCTCTGGGAAATGAACTTTCTGAGCTTTGCTACGTCCTTGTAATCGATCTCGGTCACCTTGTCCTGGCAGAAGATGCAAACCTTCTTTCTTCTGTGCATAGGGCGGAAGGGAGCGCGAGGAGCGTCGTTTCTTTCCATTGTAATAACCCTTTCCGGCTCAAATTCTATATTGCTCTGCCACACGAGCCTATTTGGCAGAGGAGGCCAGACCCTGAATTAGAAGGGCAGGCTCTCGTCGCTGGGAATTTCTTCGAAATTCGCAGATCCTGCGGTATTGAAAGCGGGCGCACCATATGCCGCGGGGGCATAAACGTCACCCTGAGGGGCACCGGCGGGATTTGCAGAGGGGCCGCCCTGAGCCGAAGCGACGAAGGAAACCTCGTCAGCCACAACCTCGGTAGCATATCTCTTCTGTCCCTGATTGTCCGTCCAGGTTCTGGTCTGCAGCTGTCCGCAAACGAGAATCGGATTGCCCTTCTTAAAATAGCGGCAGACGAAATCGGCGCTCTGTCTCCATGCAACGATGTTGATGAAGTCCACCGTCTGAGCCTGCTCGTTCTTGGAGAAACGGCGGTTCACGGCGATAGAGAAGCTGCAAACGGAAGTACCGGTCTGCGTTTGCTTCAATTCGGGATCCGCGGTCATATTACCGATTAAGATAACCTTATTGAAACTTGCCATGTTTTCTGCCTCCTTAAAAATTATGCCTCGGTTGCTTCAGCAACTTCAGCGGTTTCCTCAGCCTTTGCAGCAGCAACAGCCTTGGGAGCCTTCTCGGACTTCGTGGTGGTCATAGAACGGATGATGTTCTCGTTCAGGCCAAGCACACGCTCAAGCTCGAGAGGGAAAGTGGGTTCGCTCTTGTAAGAAACGAGAACATAGTAGCCCTCGGTGATGTAGTTGATCGTGTAAGCGAGCTTGCGCTTGCCCCACTCGTCAACGGCAACTTCCGTGGCGTTCTCATTGATGAGACCAACGAACTTATCCTTCAGAGCAACGTAATCCTCTTCGGTCAGATTGCCGCTGATGGTAAACAGGGTCTCGTAAGAACAAATCTTCTTCTCCATCTGAATTTATACCTCCTTATGGTCGTTAAGGCCACCTTCTTGGTGGCAAGGAGTCGGACGCCTCGTCCGAACCACAAAGCATTATAACATATATATAGTAGTTTGTCAAGAGTTTTTATTATTCTTTTTGAAAAACCTTGGAAAAAAGCGCAAAAACTTTCAAAAAAGGTATTGACAAACGGCGAAGAAACTGCTATAATAGTATGCGTTGTCGAGCATGTGCCTTTAGCTCAGCTGGATAGAGCAACTGCCTTCTAAGCAGTAGGTCGGGGGTTCGAGTCCCTCAAGGCACGCCATCAACAATCCGTATGGTGGGATTAGCTAAGTTGGTTATAGCGCCAGGTTGTGGCCCTGGAGGCCGTGGGTTCGAATCCCATATCTCACCCCAAAAACAAAATCCACAGTGAAAACTGTGGATTTTTTATATTTTTGCGTTATTATTTTGTGTTGTTTTTGGTTATATTGCACAATCGGCTATGAAATCAAAATGTAAAATCACGGGATATTTTAAAATTGTGTACCTAATTTTGTACCTATTTTTACTCGTGTTTTTTCACATTTTAATACCCGCAATATTTGAGAAGAGCTTCC
>JAZTWU010000165.1:0-2424 GCA_045636085.1 Eubacteriales bacterium | reverse complement strand
CTCCATAACCATAGGAATGGAGGTTGCATCTGCCGCCATCTTGACGGTTTTTCCGTTCAGATCCCAATCCACGTTGCCGGAGGTTTTGAGAACCTGATAGGTCTTACCTCCCGACACATGATCCTTATAGGTTCCGAAGAGAACGCCCTGATGCAAAACGATATCTGCATACATCACGATCTTGAGGTTGCTCTTATCGTTCAGCGTTTCATAGAAGAGCGCGCCATCCAGCTCGGGATCGCCGAGAGAAACGACGATCGCCATCTCACCGCTGCCAACCTGATAGGTGAAGGCAACGGCCTCAACCTTTGCATAACCGAATTCAACGGTTGCTTCGCCGGCAGAGAGGATCTTTCCGTCCTCGCCAATGGCCTCAAGAGCCGCATAGTCATAATATGCCTCGGAATAAAGCTTGCCGCCCTCAATTTTTTTGGTTCCTTCGGGCGCTTCCTTTGCGGGAATTGCACCCAATGTCCAATATTCCGTTGTGCCGTCCTCGTGCGTCAGCTTCAGAGCCTCGGTTGCAGGATCGGAGATCAGAACGCCGTCCAGCACGTAGGTCTCGCCATTCGCCGTGATCGTCTTCACTTCTGCGCCGTGCGCAAGATACTTTGCGGTTTCTTCCGAAATGTCGAGATCCTCCGACGGGAAGGCCGTCGTCGTTCCGAAAAGGCATCCGTTCGAATACGAATGTCCCACGTTGTAAGAAGGAAGAATATTGAAGAACTTGCATCCGCTGAAGGTGCCCGCCGTCGTGGAGTTCGTTGCGGCGATCGGCTCGCTGCCCGTATAAACGAAGGTGCAGTTCGTGAAGGTTTTTCCCGTACTGGGCGTTACGGGAACGGTGTTCGCCTTCGTGATAACGAAGCTTGCATTCTTCACGGTTGTGGTTTTGTTGAGGGGATACAAAAACTCCGTCGCGCTGCCGCCCGACTGAACAAAGGTGCCGCCCATAATATGCGGTCCTTTGCCCCAAAGCTTATCGAATACCTTCTTACAAAGAACCGTGATATTCTTTCCGTTGGTGGTCGTCGTCGAGGTCTCGACCGTCACTCTTTCGCCAAAGAAAAAGTAACCGTTGCGCTTCGAGCCCAAGGTGATCTGCGCATCGGGGTTTTTTTCGTTGTATACAACGTCGTATTGCGATTTTCCGCTCGTATTCGCGCTTTCATCGTCATTCGTCCAGCAGAAGGATGCCTGCTCGGATGCATCGATCACGGCGCCGGGCTGAGAGGAATAAATGCAGAAATGCGCCGCGCAGATCTGGATGGCGGTGTTGGAAGTGCTATTTCTTCCGATTCCGCTTCCCTTCGTACCCGTCAAAGTTAAGCGATGGCCGTTCAGGTCAAGATAGTTTTTCGTGCCCGAAGCGCTGAAGACGCTGATCGCACGCATCGTGGCATCCGCATACATCTTGATATCTCCGCCCTTCAGGGGAAGATAAAGCAGAATGCCGCGAAGATCATCCTGATAGGTATCGGCGCTCGTATTATAAGTGGTCACGCTGTTTGTGATAAGCGTATAAAACACCCGATCCGCGCCGGAGGCGATGATTTTCTTGCCTGCCGCATCTGCGGGAACGGTCGTGCCGACAAGTTTCGTGCCATCCTCAAGGGCGAATTCCCAGCCCTCGGTGGCATCGTCCTTAAAAAGGGTGTTTTTCACTCCGTAATAAAGGCCGTTTTCAAATTTCGCGTCGGGCAAGAAATCTGCGCCGACCGATACGGTCTGCTCGCGTCCGTCGGGGTAAACGACGGTGGCAGTAGCAGGCGCTTCCTCTGCAAGCACGCCAACGGCAAATACGCAGACGAGCATCACAAGCGAAAGCACGAGCAAAAGAATTTTCTTTGCGCTTTTCATTACTGCATTCTCCTTTTAAAATATTTTAATAAACAAAAGAAACATCCATATTGCATCCTATGATACTCTATGAATGTACAATAAAGTTTAACATATATTTAAAATAAAAGCAAGGAGGATTTTTAAATAATTTAAAATCTTTGAAATATTTTTCGTCGTTTTCAACAAATCCGCCGCCCGACTTCTGTTGTTTTCGCACAAGCGCAGTCGCTTTCCTTGTGTAAAAAAGATGACAACGCCCTCAGTCGCCTTCGGTCCCGGCTCCCTCGAAAGGGCGCCTACGGGAAGAAGTCAACCTCCCACTTGAGGGAGAGGGTCGCTTGCTGTGGAAGGAGACAACCCCTCAGTCACCTGCGGTGCCGGCTCCCCTTGCACAGGAAGGGAGGACGAACAACCCCTCAGTCGCCTTCGGCGCCAGCTCCCCTTACACAGGAAGGGGGGGCGAACAACCCCTCAGTCGCCTTCGGCGCCGGCTCCCCTTACACAGGAAGGGGGGCGAACAACCCCTCAGTCACCTGCGGTGCCAGCTCCCCTTACACAGGGGAGCCTTTTTACCTTTTATAT
>JAZTWU010000164.1:0-4965 GCA_045636085.1 Eubacteriales bacterium | reverse complement strand
CCGTGAAGATCCAAAGCGTTTTCTTCGGATAACGGCGCTTGAATTCGCGCAAAAACGGAAGGAGTGCCACTTGATTTTCGGGCTCCATCGGCTCGCCGCCCAGCACCGTCAATCCTGCGAGAACAGGATTCTCGAAGGTTTTATAAATTTCCTCGGCCGTTTCCTCCGTGAAGGGCTGACCGTAATCAAAGGCCCAGGTCTCCTTGTTGAAGCAGTTTTTGCAGGCGTTGCGGCATCCGCTGACGAAAAGAGAGGTGCGGATGCCCTCGCCGTTGGCTATATCGCTTTTTTTGATCGCACCGTAATACATAGGTCTTATCCTCCTGGGAATTTACTTTGCAGATTTTCCGAAAAGCTTTTCGCGAAGATACCGTCCCGTATACGAGGCCTCGCATTCCGCAACCGCCTCCGGCGTTCCCGCGCAAACGAGCGTTCCGCCGCCGTCTCCGCCCTCGGGACCGAGATCGATAATATAGTCCGCCGTTTTGATAAGGTCGAGATTGTGCTCGATGACGACGACGGTATTTCCCAGCGAAACGAGGCGCTGAAGGATCAGAATCAGCTTGGAAACATCCTCACTGTGCAGACCCGTGGTCGGCTCATCCAAAATATAGATCGTTCTTCCCGTGGAGCGCTTGGCAAGCTCTGTGGCAAGCTTCACGCGCTGTGCCTCACCGCCCGAAAGCGTTGTGGACGACTGGCCGATCTTAATATATCCGAGGCCGACGTCAAAGAGCGTTTGCAGCTTTCTTTGTAGCTGAGGAAGTCCCTCGAAGAAGGAGATTCCCTCCTCCACGGACATTTCAAGAACATCGTAGATATTTTTGCCCTTGTATTTCACCTCAAGCGTATCGCGGTTATATCTTTTTCCCTTGCAGACGTCGCACTTCACATAGACATCGGGAAGGAAATTCATTTCGATGCACATCACGCCATCGCCCTCGCAGGCCTCACAGCGGCCGCCGCGCACATTGAAGGAGAAGCGCCCTGCATCATAGCCCTTCGCACGGGCATCGGGGGTTTTTGCAAAAAGGTTGCGGATATCCGTGAAGAGTCCCGTATAGGTAGCGGGATTGGAACGCGGCGTGCGCCCGATGGGGCTTTGGTCGATATTGATGACCTTATCGAGGTGCTCAAAGCCTGTGATCTCGCGCACCTTGCCCGGATATGCATCTGCGCGATTGAGTTTTTTTGCAAGCGTTTTATTGATCACGCCGTTGACGAGCGAGGATTTTCCGCTGCCCGAAACGCCCGTAACTGCCGTGAAGGTGCCCAAGGGAATATCCACGTCCAGGTTTTTCAGGTTGTTTTCCTGTGCTCCGCGCACCGAAAGGAAATGGCCGTTGCCCTCGCGCCTCTGCGGCGGAACAGCAATGACCTTGCGTCCGCTCAGGTATGCGCCCGTGATCGAGGTCGGATGCTTCGCAATCTCGGCAGGCGTTCCCTCTGCAACGATCTCGCCGCCGTGGATACCTGCACCCGGGCCGATGTCCACGATATAATCCGAGGCCTCCATCGTTTCCTCATCGTGCTCGACGACGATGACCGTGTTTCCGATGTCGCGCAGATTCTTGAGAGTTTTTATCAGCTTACCGTTGTCTCGCTGGTGCAGGCCGATGCTTGGCTCGTCCAGAATATAGAGAACGCCCGTCAGAGCCGAGCCGATCTGCGTTGCAAGTCGGATGCGCTGTGCCTCACCGCCGGAGAGCGTTCCTGCCGTTCTCGCAAGCGTCAAATAATCGAGGCCGACGCTGATAAGGAAGGAGAGACGCGCGCGAATTTCCTTGAGAATTTCCTTCGCGATCTCCATTTGCATATCGGAAAGCACAATATTGTTTACAAAATCAAGCATTTTCCCAATGGAGAGGCGGCAGATCTGATCGATATTCAAGCCGCCGACCGTTACGCTGAGGACGAGAGGAGAAAGACGGCTACCGCCGCATTTCGGGCAGGCGATCTCTTCGACGAACTGCTGATAATAGTCTCCGCCCATCATTTTCATTCGCTTCTCGATGATGCCGACAACGCCGTCAAAGGTGGAATTGGCAGGGCGTCCCTGGCCGCCGAAATAACGGATCACGGAATATTTTTTATCTCCCGTTCCGTACATCAAGGCATTCACGGCAGCCTCGGAATACTGCTCCAGCGGGGTATCCAGCGTGAACCCGTATTCCCTGCCGACCTCGGCAAGGAGAGGCCCCGTCCAGGAATCCTCCGTCATCGTTTTGAAGCCGTTTGCCGCAATTGCGCCCTCACGCAAGGAAAGCTCCTTATGCGGCAGAAGCTTTTCCACGGAGATCTGCTGCATATTTCCGATGCCCGAGCAATGCTGGCAGGCACCGATGGGATTATTGAAGGAGAACATACGCGGCTCAAGCTCGGGAAAGCTGATATTGTGCTCATCGCAGGCATAGCGCTGAGAAAAGCTCAGCTCCTCCCCCTCCGTTCCGTCACGGTTTACAACGGCAACGCTGACCTTGCCGTCTGCCGTGCGCAACGCGCTTTCCACGGAATCCGAAAGCCTTGCGCGGATATCCTCGCGCATCACGAGGCGATCAAGAACGATATCGACCGTGTGCTTGAGATTTTTATCGAGGGTGATCGTTTCGGAAAGATCGTACATCGCGCCGTCCACGCGCACGCGGGCAAAGCCGCTTTTTTTCGCATCGGCAAACACCTTCTCGTGCATACCCTTCTGCGCCTTCACGACGGGGGCAAGGACGAGAAAGCGCGTTCCCTCAGGGAGGCGCATAATGCGATCCACGATCTGATCCTGCGTTTGCTGGTTGCTCTCCTTACCGCAGACGGGGCAATGCGGAACCCCCACGCGCGCATATAAAAGTCGAAGATAATCGTATATTTCCGTCACCGTTCCAACCGTGGAGCGGGGGTTTTTCGAGGTTGTTTTCTGGTCAATGGAGATCGCGGGGGAAAGCCCCTCGATCATATCCACGTCGGGCTTATCCATTTGCCCGATAAACATTCTCGCATAAGAGGAAAGGCTCTCAACGAAGCGACGATGCCCTTCCGCATAAAGAGTATCAAAGGCGAGGGAGGATTTTCCGCTTCCCGAAAGTCCCGTCAAAACGACGAGCTGATCTCTCGGAATCGTCAAATCGATGTTTTTCAGATTATTGACCCTTGCGCCCTTGATGATAATGCTTTTTGCCATAGCTTTTATCCTTTTTGGTTCTTTAGCTCGCGGATCTGATCGCGCAAAAACGCCGCTTTCTCAAATTCAAGCGTTCGTGCCGCCTCGCGCATTTCTGCATTCAGCTGGTCGATCAAGCGCTCACGCTCAAGCTTAGAAAGCTTCTTATCCGCAACGCGAGGTGCTTTCTTTCCGATCTCGATCACGTCCGCAACCTTCTTTTTGATGCTCTCGGGCGTGATGCCGTGATTTTCATTATACGCCATCTGCACGGCTCGGCGACGGTTGGTTTCATCAATGGCGCCACGCATAGAGCCCGTCACCGTATCGGCATACATAATTACGTGACCGTTGACATTTCTCGCCGCGCGTCCCACCGTTTGGATCAGGGAGGTCTCGCTTCGGAGGAAGCCCTCCTTATCGGCATCCAGAATCGCAACGAGGGAGACCTCGGGAATATCAAGTCCCTCACGAAGCAGGTTGATGCCGATCAGCACGTCGAAAACACCGAGGCGCAAATCGCGGATGATCTGCATTCGCTCGATCGTTTCCACCTGATGATGGATATATTTTACCTTGATCTCGTGCGTGAGAAGATACTCCGTCAGATCCTCGGCCATCTTCTTCGTCATAGTCGTGACCAGAACCTTTTCGCCGCGTGCGGTGGTTTTTCTTATCTCACCGATAAGATCATCCACTTGTCCTTCCACGGGGCGGATCGTTATCTCGGGATCGACAAGTCCCGTCGGGCGGATCAGCTGCTCCACGCGGGAGGAGCTCTCCTGCGCCTCGTAAGGTCCGGGCGTTGCGCTGACGAAAATAACCTGCCCGATTCTCTCTTCAAACTCCTCAAAGAAGAGAGGACGGTTATCAAAGGCGGAGGGCAAGCGGAAGCCAAACTCCACAAGGTTCTTTTTTCTTGCAAAGTCGCCGCCGCTCATACCGCGCACCTGCGGCAACGTTACGTGCGATTCATCCACAAAAAGAATATAGTCCTTCGGGAAATAATCCAGAAGCGTATAAGGAGAGGAACCGGGCTCTCTTCCGCTCAGAATGCGCGAATAGTTTTCAACACCCGAGCAAAAGCCAACTTCTCTTAGCATTTCGATATCATAGCGCGTTCTTTCTTCGATTCTCTGTGCTTCAAGAAGCTTGTTTTGGCTCTTGAAAAAATCCACGCGCTCGATCATTTCCGCTTCGATCTCGGCGAGTGCCGCTTCCCTCTTCTCGTCGCTGACGGCATAATGCGTTGCGGGAAAGATGGCGGCATAGGAAAGGATCTGATCAATCTCTCCCGTGACGGTATTGACCGTGCAGAGGCGGTCGATCTCATCACCGAAAAACTCGACGCGGATCGCTTTATCCTTGGAGGAGGCGGGAAAAATCTCCACGACATCGCCGCGCACACGGAACTTATCGCGCACGAAGTTGACATCGTTTCGCTCATAGCTGATGCTGACGAGGCGACGGATCAGCTCCTCGCGCGACATTTCCATTCCCGCGCGCATACCGATCAAAAGGCTTTGATACTCCATCGGATCGCCGAGCGAATAAATACAGGAAACCGATGCAACGATGATCACATCCCTCCGCTCAAAAAGCGCAGAGGTTGCGCTATGACGGAGCATATCGATCTCATCGTTGATCATTGCATCCTTTTCAATATAGATATCCCTGCCCGGAATATAGGCTTCGGGCTGATAATAATCGTAATACGAAACAAAATATTCCACCGCGTTTTCGGGAAAGAAGGCGCGAAACTCCGTGCAAAGCTGGGCGGCAAGCGTTTTGTTATGCGCCAGCACGAGGGTGGG
>JAZTWU010000163.1:0-18323 GCA_045636085.1 Eubacteriales bacterium | reverse complement strand
GAGCCGGGCCCGACCCCCTCCGTCCCGTGAAGGGAGCCGGAAACGCCTTCCGCGGGATAACCAGCCGATGCCGCGGTGGTCCGACCGGTCAAAATACCGTAATCCTCCATAGAAAATGCTCCTTCTATTTGCAATCAATAGGTCAAGAGCGCTTTTTATCTTTTTTGACAAAATGCGATTTTTGTTTTTTCTCTTGACTTTGACAAGGTTATAGTATATAATATTACTTGTTATAGAGTTTGGTTCTTTTAAAAACATTTTAAGAAAACGGAGTGCTAATATGAAAGACAGTCTTTGCGGAGAGCTTAGCGTCATCGGAATGCGCGGTTGCGAGGAATTTACTGCCGAGGTGGATGCCTATCTGAAGGAATGGAGAAGACATGATAACGACGGTACCTTCACCGTGGATATCTCCTGTCCCCGTTTCGGAAGCGGAGAAGCCAAGGGCGCCATCCGTCAATCCCTGCGCGGCAATGATGTTTATATCATTTCCGATGTTTTTAACCACGGTGTTACCTATGAAATGTACGGTAAGACGGTTCCTATGAGTCCCGACGATCATTTTCAGGATCTAAAGAGAATCATCGGAGCAATCGGTGGAAAGGCGAGACGTATCAGCGTTATTATGCCGATGCTTTACGAGGGAAGACAGCATAAGCGCTCCGGCCGCGAGTCCTTGGACTGCGCGCAGGCTTTGCAGGAGCTCGTGAGCATGGGTGTCACCAATCTGATCACCTTTGATGCGCACGATCCCCGTGTTCAAAATGCAATTCCTCTCAGCGGCTTTGAGAACGTTCGCTCGACCTATCAGATGATCAAGTCGATGCTGAATACCTTTGACGATATCGAAATCGATCCGGACAAGCTGATGATCATTTCTCCCGATGAGGGCGGAATGAGCAAATGTATGTATTATTCCTCCGTTATGGGAATTGATCTCGGTATGTTCTATAAGCGCAGAGATTATTCCATTATCGTAAACGGAAAGAACCCGATCGTTGCGCACGAGTATCTCGGCAGAGAGGTTGACGGCAAGGACGTTATTATCGTTGACGATATGATTTCCTCCGGCGACTCTGTGATCGACGTAGCGCAGCAGCTGAAGCAGAAGGGTGCAAACCGCATCTTCGTTTTCGCAACCTTTGGCCTTTTCTGCAACGGTCTTGAGAATATGGATAAGGCATATGCCGACGGTGTGATCTCCAAGATCTTCACCACCAACCTTATTTACAGAATGCCTGAGCTGAAGCAGCGCGCTTGGTATCAGGAGGTTAATATGTGCAAGTATGTTGCATATATTATCGACACGCTGAACCATGACAGAACGATTAGCCATCTTCTGGATCAGTCCAAGAAAATACATAACATTCTGGATAAACACAAGAAAGCAGATGTAAAATAAAAGCATTTGTTTCAAAGAAATTGGGTGCTGCTTGCTTGGCCGCACCCAATCTGCTTTTTTGCTTAAAGTGAGGAGCTATGAGAATTACTTCTGAATCCGATTATGCACTTCGGATTATAACCGCATTGGCGAGGCATTCGGAGGTCGTGGATGCAAAAACGCTCGCAGACGAAACCTCCGTCACTCTTCGATTCACCTTGAAGATATTGCACAAGCTCGTAACGGAGGGCTTGGTGGATTCTTATAAGGGGGTGAAGGGCGGATACCTTCTGAAACTTTCGCCCGAGCAGATCACCCTGCTTCGCGTCATTGAGCTGATCGATGGGCCGATTGCCATCGTGCGGTGCCTTGACAGAGAAGAGGGGTGCACGCTGAATCACGATAAGACGGCCTGCATCTATCATTATATATTCAATTCCATCAGTGCAGATGTGGCAAAGCGCCTTTCGGGCATCACCATTGCGGATGCAATGAATAAAAAAATCTAAGAAAGAAGGAGCTTGAAATGAGAACCTCTCAAATCGGTTTCCCAGGGCTCGGCATCGAGCCGTTTTCGATCGATAGCGTCGCTTTTACGATCTTTGGCGTTGACATCGCCTGGTATGCCGTGATCATCACCTTCGGTATGGTGATGGCTGTGGCTTATTGCTTTATGCGCGCAAGTCAGATCGGCATTAAGTTTGACGATGTGATTGACTTTGCTCTTGCGGCGATTCCGACGGGAATCGTTGGCGCACGCTTATATTATATCCTCACCAAGCTTGAGGATTTTCCGACCTTCAGAGATTGGATTTCCATTCGCGACGGCGGTCTTGCAATATACGGCGGTATCATCGGCGGTGCGCTTGCCGTTTTGATCGTTGCCAAGGTTAAGAAGATCAACTTTTTGGCCTTCGCGGATTGCACGATGCCCGGCATCATTCTTGCGCAGGCCATCGGCCGTTGGGGAAATTTCTGCAACGGAGAGGCTTTCGGCTATGAAACGGATATTTTCTGCCGTATGTCTCTGAATAACGCGCTGACGCAGTTTCAGACGCTTATGGTGCACCCCTGCTTCCTTTACGAGTCGCTTTGGAATATCGTAGGCTTCATTCTTATTAATTTGTTTTACAGCAAGCGTCGCTATGACGGCCAGATATTCATTGCCGTTTGCGGCTGGTATGGCTTGGGTCGCGCCTGGATCGAGGGGCTTCGCACGGATTCGCTTTATCTGCCCCCCATTTTCGGCCTTGAGCTTCGCGTTTCGCAGGTTCTTGCCATTGCGATATTCGCGCTTTGCCTCGGAATTTTGATTTATCACGCCGTTAAGAAAACGGATAAGCCCTTGTATGTTAAGGCTTGATAGGAGAAGGTTATGTTGATCGATGGAAAATTGGTTTCCGCCAATCTGAAGGAAACAGTTAAAAAAGAGGTGGAGAATTTTGCAAGCGAAACGGGAATCAAGCCCGCGCTTGCCGTCGTGGTTGTTGGAAACGATCCTGCCTCCGCCGTTTATGTAAGAAATAAGCACAAGGCTTGTCTTGCTGTTGGTATCGAGTCATATGAATATGCGCTCCCCGAAAGCACGACGGAGGAGGAGCTTCTTACTCTGATCGATGAATTGAACCGCAAAAAGGAGGTTCACGGAATTCTCGTTCAGCTTCCTCTGCCTCGCCACATATCCGAGGAGAAGGTTTTGCAGGCAATCGACCCTAATAAGGATGTGGATGCCTTCCATCCGATGAACGTCGGCCATCTGGTGGCAGGGAAGTACGATTTCCTTCCGTGCACACCCGCAGGCGTTATGGAGCTTCTTCGCTACTATAATATTGAAACGGAAGGGAAGCATTGCGTGATTATCGGCCGCAGCAATATCGTCGGCAAGCCGATGGCGCATCTGATGCTGGAGGCGAATGCTACTGTAACCGTTTGCCATTCCCGCACGAAGGATCTGAAGGCGATCACAAAGCAGGCTGATATTCTTATCGTTGCGATCGGAAGGCCTGCCTTCGTCAGCGCAGATATGATTAAGCCCGGCGCCGTTGTGATCGACGTTGGTATCAATCGCTTGGCGGACGGCACTCTTGCAGGAGACGTTGCCAAGGATGCGGAAGCGGTAGCCTCCGCTATCACGCCCGTGCCCGGCGGCGTTGGCCCGATGACGATTGCGGTTTTGATGAAAAATACACTGACAGCCGCCAAAAAACAATTTTTTTCGTAAAAATCGAAAAATAAGAAAAAAACTATTGACAAATTAGAAAAAATCCATTATAATATACGAGTGATTATATGAGATGAATGTCTCTTTGCACAGCGAAGGGAGGGGAAATAAAGATGGCAGAAATCAGAGTAAAAGAAAATGAGACTCTTGACAGCGCGCTTCGTCGCTTTAAGAGACAGTGCGTGAAGTCCGGTGTTTTGACTGAGCTCCGCAAGAGAGAGCACTACGAAAAGCCCAGCGTTAAGCGCAAGAAGAAGCAGGAAGCTGCAAGAAAGCGTAAGTATAAGTAATAAAAAAACAGAGAGAAATTTCGTTTCTCTCTGTTTTTTTATTTTAAAGAATGGAATCTCTGCTTTTCGGAAGGGCGCGTTTTCTATATTTCGAGGCGGATATTCCGATCTTGGATGAGAAAAATTCTGAGAAATAATTTTCATTTGCAAAGCCAACGGCGCTCGCGATCTCGTTGATCGTCATATCCGTTTCAAGAAGCAGTCTCTGCCCCTCTGTCAGGCGCTTATTTAAAATATATTGCTTGGGGCTGATGCGGAAGGTGGCCTTGAAAAAATTGGAAAAATAAAGCGTGCTGATATTCATTCTTGCGGCAAGCTCCGAAAGCGGGATCTCATCGCGGTAGTTTTCTTCAATATAAGAAAGCACGGGCTCGAAGCGGGAAAGGTCCTTGTGGGCGGGAAGGGTTTCCTTAAAGAAATCCGAAAGAAGCAGCTGCATAGCACCGAAAACCTTCATTCGGGCCTCCGTCGTGTTTTTGCTGAAATTTTCGATCACGGTGCAAAATAAGGGCTCTGTCATCGCATTGCTGTCAATAGAATATTGATCGGAGAGAAAGCGATAGAGGCGGAGCTTAGGGGAGCTTGAGCGAAAATGAATATAGTATTTGTCCATATGACCGTCAATCTTGCTTTGAAGGATGGAATATGCAGGGATAAAATAGAGCTTTCCCGCCTTCAATTCAAGCGTTCTGTCAATAAGGTGCAGAGTGGCCGTTCCGCCCTCGGCATCCGTTCGGTAATAAAGCCGATGGCAGTCGATTTCTCTGTGCTTTTTATTCCATTCAATCAGGTTCCATTCGTCGCCAACGTCGCGGCGCTCTGCAAAGGAGACGGAAAAGTCATCGGCGCTTTCGGATAGCGAAAAGGTGCTTCTTTTTTTCATCTTCAATACCTAAGTTTTGTTAAGATTAAAATAAATTTTACGGATTGACTAAATTGTAGCATTGTTTTATAATAAAGTCAATAGATAATAAGAAAAAAAGGAGTTTCATTATGGCAGAAAACAGATTGATTGGTGAATATCCCGTGATTGGCATTCGCCCCACGATTGACGGTCGTCGCGGTGCGCTTCGCGTTCGTGAGTCTCTTGAGGAGCAAACGATGCGGATGGCTGACGGCGTTGCCGAGCTTCTCAGAAATAATCTTCGCTATTCGAACGGTGAGCCCGTTCGGGTGGTGATCGCAGATACAACGATCGGCCGCGTTGCAGAGGCCGCCGCTTGTGCGGAAAAGTTTAAGAAGGAAGGTGTTTCCGTGACGATCACGGTGACCCCTTGCTGGTGCTATGGATCCGAGACGATGGATATGGATCCGCACACGATCAAGGCCGTTTGGGGCTTTAACGGAACGGAGCGTCCCGGCGCCGTATATCTTGCGGCCGTTCTGGCAGGGCACGCGCAGAAGGGGTTGCCCGCCTTTGGCATCTATGGGCACGATGTGCAGGATGCAAACGATTCCGAAATCCCCGCCGATGTCAAGGAAAAGCTTCTGCGCTTTTCGAGAGCCGCCGTTGCGGTTGCAACGATGAGAGGAAAATCCTATCTGCAGATCGGTTCTCTTTGTATGGGAATTGCAGGCTCTCAGATCGATGTAAGTTTTATGGAGGAATATCTCGGTCTGCGCGTTGAGTCTGTGGATGAGGTTGAGGTTATCCGCCGTATGAGCGAGGGCATCTACGATAAGGAAGAATATGCAAAAGCACTTGCTTGGGCAGAGAAATACTGCAAAATCGGATTTGACAAAAATCCCGAAAATCTTCGCAAGTCCGAAGAGCAGAAAAAGAAGGATTTTGAATTCTGCATTCTGATGGCTGTGATCATCAAGGATCTGATGAACGGCAATAAGAATCTTCCCGCAGGATGTGAGGAGGAGGCCGTTGGCCATAATGCGATCGCCGCAGGCTTCCAGGGACAGAGACAGTGGACGGATTTTTACCCCAACTGTGATTTCGGTGAGTCGATTCTGAATACCTCCTTTGACTGGAACGGCGCGCGTGAGCCTTATATTCTCGCCACGGAAAACGATACGCTGAACGGTATCGGTATGCTCTTTATGAAGCTGTTGACGAACCGTGCACAGATTTTCGCCGATGTTCGCACCTATTGGTCGGGTGCCGCCGTGAAGAGAGCAACCGGCTATGAGATCGAGGGCTTGGCCGCAAAGGCCGATGGCTTTATCCATCTGATCAATTCAGGCGCCGCTTGTCTTGATGCAAACTGCCGCGCTCTGGATGAAAACGGAAGCCCCGTGATGAAGGAATGGTTTAGCGTAACCGAGGCAGATCAGAAGGCAATTATGGATGCCGTTGAATGGGCACCGGCGGATGTCGGATATTTCCGCGGCGGCGGATTTTCCTCCAGATTTGTAACGAAGGCGGAAATTCCTTGCACGATGATCCGCTTGAATCTCGTGAAGGGCCTCGGCCCCGTTCTGCAGATTGCAGAGGGATGGACGGTGGATCTTCCCGATGAGGTGACGGATGCGCTCTGGAAGAGAACGGATTATACCTGGCCCTGCACTTGGTTTGTTCCTCGCTGTGACGGTGTCAGCGGCTCACCCTTCGAAAATGCATATGAGGTTATGAATCATTGGGGCGCTAACCACGGTGCGATCAGCTATGGACATATCGGTGCGGATCTGATCACAATGGCCTCGATGCTTCGCATCCCCGTTTGTATGCACAACGTTGCACCCAAGGATATTTTCCGCCCCGCATCCTGGAATGCCTTTGGCAGCGATAAGGAAGGGCAGGATTACAGAGCCTGTGCGGCATACGGACCCCTTTATAAAGTTTTGTGATTTGAATTAGGAGAAAAAATATGATTTTCAATTTTATCGGCGATATTTCGGAGGTCTCTGCGGGACTTGAAATTCTCGCCCCGGATTATGGCTTTAAAATCTGCGAATGCGGCATTCCTACCGAGGTGACGAAGGGGGATAGCTTGCGTGTTTCCTTCGACGGAAAAAAAGCATCCATCACCTATGGCCGCCCCTGTGAATTTTTCAGAGCCATCGGTCTTCTTATGCAGGAAACCGAGGACGGCAAGAAGCCCTTTGCGAAGGAAGAAAAGTCTTGCTTTGATACCTGCGGCGGAATGGTAGACCTTTCGCACGGCGCAATTATGAATGTGGATGCGCTCAAGAGCTGTATGCGTAAGATGGCAATGATGGGTCTGAATATGTTCCTTTTCTACCGCGAGGAGTCGTATGCCGTTCCCGAATACGAATACTTCAGCTATATGCGCGGCAGACACACGGAGGAGCAGATCAAGGAGCTGGATGACTACGCATATGCTCTTGGCATTGAAATCATTCCTGCGATTCAGTGCCTCGGCCATTTGGGACACACCCTGCATTGGGGACAGTTTGCACCCATCAGAGATACGGGCAACTGCCTGCTTGTCGGCGAGGAGGAGACCTATCGCTTTATCGAATGTATGATCAAGGCGGCGATGCGTCCGCTTCGCACCAAGCGCGTGCATATCGGATTTGACGAAACGATGAGCCTTGGAACCGGCGCTTATCGCGTGAAGCACGGCGCCGTGCCCAGAGAGGATATTTTCTGCGAGCACCTTGCCCGCGTGGCGGAAATTTGTGAGCGCCTTGGATATACGCCGAATATCTGGGCAGATATGTTCTTCCGTATCGGCGGATCGGCGGTTGGCTTTGATATCACGAATCACGATGTTCCCGAAGAGGTGAAGAATAAGATTCCCGCAAATGTGGAGCTGACGGCTTGGGATTATACCTCGCTTGATACGACGAATCTTGAGCAGGAAATCCTTTCATTGAAATCCAGCGGCAGAAAGATGTGGTTTGGAGGTGCGGTGCAGGATTGGCACGGCTTCTGCGTAAACTATTATCTGACGCGCGCCGCCTCCGAGGTTGCATTGAAGCTTTGCAAGCGCCTGGGCGTTACCTCTATGATCGATACCACTTGGGGTGATGACAGCACGGAAAGAGATTTCTTCTGCAACCTTCTCGGATTCCAGATTTATGCGGAGTATATGTATAACGATGCTCCGAGCTTCGAGGAAATTATGCACCGCGCCGATTTTTGTATGAAGGCGCCCGCGCAGATGATCATCGATATTGCAAATATCGACAACGCAGAGGGCGTTGAGGATCTTCTTGCATTGAAGGACAATCTTGTGGATTCTATGGCACCCGAAAATCTCACCTGCAGAAATCTTGATTCCTCTCCCTCGCTCGTGAACCCCTCGAAATACTTTATGTGGCAGGATCCTTTGGCGGGTCTCTACGATACGGAGGTTACGAAGTTGGATTTCAGAGCGCATTTTCAGGGCCAGAAGCAGAAGCTTTTGCAGTACGTCGGCAAATACCCCGAGTTTGAAACCTCGCTTGCATTCTATACGCTGCTTTGCGATGCGCTGACGGAGAAGCACGATATCGGCGTTCGTATGCGCAATGCATACCTTGCTAAGGATAAGGATGCTTTGAAGGCGATTCGCGAGATTGAAATTCCCAAGGTGACTTCCTTAGTGGATTCGCTTTGGAAGAAGCACAGAGAGCTTTGGTTTGAAAGACATCAGGCGTTCGGTCTTGACGTGATGGATCGCCGTTACGGCGGCGTTTTGGCCCGTCTGAATACGGCAAGCTACATTCTCGGCGAATACCTTGACGGAAAAATTGCGACGATTGAGGAGCTGGATGAGCCTCGTCTTCCCGCAACGAGAAAGAGCAGCCATATTTCGTACAAAATCGGCTACGGCTCGATTGCCAGTGCCTGGTAATAAAAAACTGTCGTGTGCAAAATTGCACACGACAGTTTTTTATTTACTTCTATACATAATATTACAAGGTTTGAAGATGAGCAAAGCGCAAAAAATAAAACAAAAGCAAGTTTGAAAGGAAGAGAAAAATGAAAAAAATTGCTTTGCTCGTTGCCATCGCTTTAATGTTTTTGGCGGTAATTCCATCCTTTTGCCTCGCCGCAGAGGAAACGGCGACAAGCTTTTATATAAGAAAAAACGGAAACAAAAGACCTGTGCTTCCCACCGAGGAGAAAAATATAGAGGCGCTTGGGGCGATCTATATTGATCCTTGCCGAGGGGATGATGGGGAAGACAAGGTTTTGTATCTCACCTTTGATGCGGGATATGAAAATGGAAATGTTGAAAAAATTTTAGATACGCTGAGAGACGAGAAGGTTTGCGGCGCGTTCTTTCTTTTAGGGCATATCATTCGGAAAAATACGGATCTCGTCAAGCGAATGAAGGCAGAGGGACATCTGATCTGCAATCACACCGTGGATCATAAGGATATGACGAAATGCTCCGAGGAGGAAATGAAAGAAAATCTTTCGCGGCTCGAGCGGATCTACGAGGAATGCACAGGGGATAAAATGGAGAAGATCTTTCGCTTTCCGGAAGGGCGCTATGATGAGCAACGGCTTGCGTATGCAAGAAAATTAGGGTATAAAACCTTTTTCTGGAGCCTCGCCTATGCGGATTGGGATAATGAAAAACAGCCGAATCCCGAAAAGGCAAAGAAAATACTATTGGAAAATACGCATAACGGCGCAATCATTTTGCTTCATCCAACCTCGGCAACGAATGCACAGATCCTGCCCGATCTGATAAGGGAGTGGCGCGCAATGGGGTATCGCTTCGGAAGCCTTAGCGATCTGCTTTAAGTGCGGAAGCCCTCAAGCAGGGAAATGCGCTTATTGGCATAGCGGTATGCTTGCTCGAAATTGACGAGCTCCTTGTAGCAGAATTCCAGATCCGTATAAACACCTAAAACCAGGGAGGAATTGTATTCCTCGGGAGCCTTCATATCCTCCAGCTTATGCAGGATCGTGATGGCCTCCTGATATTTTCTCGTTTTAATAAGAGATTTGACCTCGGAATGCAGGCGAAAGGCATTGTTCGTATAGGGATATTCGTAGTCCTGATTCAGGTAACGGAAAAATTCGTAATCGTAGGAAGAAAAGATCCGATCGTTGAAAGCGCTGTTGTCAAATTCCAAAAGAGGCGCTTGAATATTCTTCACAACGGCGGAATAAAGCGGGATCAAGGCTTGGAAGGCCACGGTCGGATAAATGCAGGCATCGATATGCTCGCGGCATAATGCGAGGTATTGCTCCGCGCGGCGCAAATCTCCCGCAATCGAAAGGCTTCGGCCAAGATAAAAGGCGGCGCAAACGAGCATATAGCGAAGCTCGTCGTCAAGTCCGCCGAGCTTTTCGATTTGTGCAATGCATTCCTTATATTTCTTTTGCGAAAAGCTTTTCCGTATGGAATGGATCTTCTTTTCTTTGCGGAAGGGAAAAAGCTCTGCCTCGTCATCCAGCAGATATCCCATAGGCAAATCAAGCGTTTCCGAAAGATAGTGCAGGGTATCAAGCGAGGGGGAAACCTTACCGCTTTCAATGGCGCTGAGCATATTTCTCGTGATGAAATCGCCCGCGATTGCACTCTGCGTCAATCCAAGCCTTTTTCTTTCTGCCCGAATTTTTTCTCCGATTTTCATAAATTCTCCCGAATATTCACCGTTTTATTTTTTTCTGTGTATGGTGGCCAAGGGGTTCTGCGCAACGGCCTCCTCCATATTTCGGCTGACGACGTGCGTGTATATTTGTGTAGTATTCAACTGCTCGTGCCCGAGAATATCCTTCAAAACGCGCACATCCACCTTGCCCGTCTGATACATTAGCGTGGCGGCCGTGTGGCGAAGCTTATGCACGGAAAGTCCGCGATGCCCAAGCCCTGCAAGATGCAGATATTTATATGCAAGCCATTGCACGGTTTTTGCGGAAATCCGCGTTTCTAAGCGGCTGATGAAGAGTGCCTTCTCGTCCGAGCGGATGTATTTGGGATCCAAGCGCTTGCGAAGGTAATCCATCAAAACGGTTTTGCAGGCCTCGTTGAGATAAATGATGCGCTCCTTGTTGCCCTTTCCGAGCACCTTGACCTGCGAAAGATCCGAATCAAAGCTATCAATATTCAGGCCAACGAGCTCGCTCAGTCGCATTCCCGTATTCAAAAAGAGCGTGAAAATGCAGATATCGCGCGTCACGGTTTTGGATTCAATATCGGCCGCGATGGTTTCGAGAAAACGAATGGATTCCTCGAGCGTCATATATTTCGGGAGCGTTTTTTTAGCCTTTGGCCCCTCGATATCGGCGGCGGGATTGATTTCTATCAAGTGCTTTTTCGTATGAAGATAGTAAAAAAGCGATTTGATGGCGCTCAGCTTGCGCATACGCGTCGTGGTTGAATTTTCACGCTTCGTTCCGATAAACATCAGAAATTCGATGATATTGTCCGAGGTAACGCGCTTAATATCCTTCAGCGTCAATCCGCTGATGTCGAGCTCTTCAAATTCATCCATCGTGATCTGGAGATATTCCTCACGCATCCGCATAAAGCGGAAGAAGGTGCGAAGATCGAGAAGATATTCGCAAACAGTTTTATGGCTGTTGCCGCGAATGGCCGTGGTATAATTTGCATAGTTTTGAAGAATTTGGGGAAATGTCTGAAATTCTGCGTTTCCAATCGTTAAAACCGCCATAGCGTCACCTCCGTTTCATACTTCTATTATACAAAATAAATTTTAATTTTAGTGGATAAACTGTAAACAATTTTCTTTTTGCCTTGCTTTTTTCATTCGCTATGATAAAATAGAGGTAAAAATAAAAAAGACGGGGAATATATGCGATTTTTTAAAGAGAATTCATATGACATCGTGAAGCTGTATATCAATCAAGTCGGTATTACGGTTTTTGCATTGATGCTTTATTTTTCCGCCTCCATCGTTAAGGCTGACGATTGGACGCTCACGCTTTATCTTTTGGTTTCCGTTTTCTCAACCTTGTTTTTCTATGTTTTGATATATTTTGCCGCTTGGGAATTTGGCGCGAAGGATCGAATTCGCATCGACGCGGGAAGAATGGTTTATAATAAGTACAAGGGCCTTTTCCTTGGAATATTCGCGGCCGTTCCGAACCTCGTTCTTTCCGTGCTCAGCATTCTCGGCAAGGGGGCTTATCTCCTTGGGGCAGGCGATTTCTTTGATATTATTTTTGCGATCCCGAACGTTCTGCTTCGCTTCACCTCCTCGATGTATATGGGTGTTTTGAAGTATCTTTTTGACCCCATTGCCGCGGCATCGCCCGATCTCAGCTTCCTTTGGCAATCCGTTGGATTTTTGGTTCTCACGGTGCTGGGTGCGCTGATCGTTCACCTCGGATATTTTATGGGGCACGGATGCCATCATATTTTCGATATTTTTAAGCCGAAACAGAAAAACTGAGCATACTTTATACGAGACCTCCATATGGTTGAACCATCGGAGGTCTCTATGCTTTTATATAAGAAGATTTTGAAAAAGGGGGCTTTTTTGCCTGCTTTTCTTTTGCCTTTTATCTTGGCAGGGGTGATGCTCTTTGCGGTTTCGCCTTTGTTTTTTCTTTCGGATGAAGCGGTTATGGCATATGCGCCGCAGGAAGAAAAGGTATTGATTTTGGATGCAGGGCACGGCGGCGAGGATTGCGGTGCGATCGGCGCGAACGGCGTTTATGAAAAAAATCTGAATTTTGAAATAACGATGGAGCTTGGCCGCGCGCTCTCGGAGCTTGGATACGAGGTCGTTTATACGCGTAGCGAGGATAAGCTCCTCTATAAAGAGGAAGAGAATATCAAGGGACTGCGCAAGATCTATGATCTGAAAAACCGCGTTAAGCTTGCGCAGAGCTATGAAAATGCGGTTTTTATCAGCATCCATATGAATTCCTTCTCGGATGCGCAATATAGCGGCTTGCAGGTCTTCTACGGTGCCGATGAAAGGAGCGAAGGGCTTGCAAATTCAATTCGGCGGCAGGTTCTTGAAAAGCTTCAGCCGCAAAACAAACGCGGCATTCGTAAAGGCGAGGGGATGTATCTGATGGAAAATCTCACCTGTCCCGCCGTGCTGATCGAATGCGGCTTTATTTCGAATGCGGAGGAATGCGAAAAACTTTGCGAAAAAGAATATCAAAAGCAATTGTGTTTTGCAATTCTTTGTGGTATAATTGAAGTAATAGGTGAAGTTTAAGTCAAAGGAAAAAGATGTATGAAAACGCCAAAAACATTGTTTGTTTGCAGAGAATGCGGTGCCAAAAGCATTCGCTGGATAGGTAAGTGCCCGGATTGCGGCGCTTGGGATTCATATGATGAGGAGCAGGTGCAGGAGGAAAAGCCGAGATCCTCGGCGCGCGTTTCACCCAAAAACCGAGCCGTTCCTTTTTCCGAGTTGAGCCAGCCGGATTATCTGCGTGCTTCCACGGGTATGGCGGAGCTGGATCGCGTGCTTGGCGGAGGTCTCGTGGAGCGGAGCGCGGTTTTGCTCTCGGGTGAGCCGGGAATCGGAAAATCCACGCTTCTTTTGCAGATTTGCGATGAGCTTTCCCGCAGTCGTCGTGTTCTCTATGTTTCGGGAGAGGAATCCAACGGTCAGCTGAAGCTTCGCGCCGAGCGATTGCATATCACGGGTGAGAATATTTATCTTCTGACGGAGACGGATGTGGATGCGATTTTGGAGGAATGCGAGCGTATCACGCCCGAGGTTGTTATTATCGATTCTGTGCAGACGCTCTCCTGCGATCGCTTTACCTCTGCGCCCGGAAGTATAACGCAGGTGCGCGAAAGTGCGCTTTCCCTGATCCATTACGGAAAGGAAAAGGGAGCCGCCGTCTTTTTGGTTGGTCACGTTAATAAGGAAGGCGGTATTTCGGGGCCGAAAATTCTTGAGCATATGGTGGATGCGGTTCTTTATTTTGAAGGAGAAAGAACGAATTCCTACCGTATCATAAGAGCGATCAAAAACCGTTTCGGATCCACCAATGAGATCGGCGTTTTTCAGATGGGCGAGGAGGGGCTTGTTGAGATCCCGAATCCCAGCGAGGTCGTGATGGCTGAGCGCCCGCAAAATACCAGCGGCTCCTGCGCAGGCTGTGTGATGCAGGGAAGTCGCCCGATCATTTCGGAAATTCAGGCCTTGGTTACGAAAACGACCTATCCCGTCGGCAAGCGTACCGCCGATGGCTTTGATTATAACCGTATGTGCCTTCTGATGGCCGTTCTTGAAAAAAGAATGGGGCTTCGCTTTTATGAAAACGATGTTTACCTGAACGTTGCCGGTGGTATCCGTTTGGATGAGCCGAGTGCGGATCTTTCTATTGCAATGGCTTTGATCAGCGGCATCACGGATCGTGTGATTGCAGACGATCTGATTGCATTCGGAGAGATTGGTCTTGCAGGAGAGGTTCGCGCCGTTTCGCACATCGAATATCGCGTGAAGGAGGCCGTTCGCCTTGGGTTCACGAAAATCGTTCTTCCCAAGAAAAACATCACGCCTGCGCTTCGCGTTCCCGATGGCGTTTTGCTGATCGGTATCGAAAATATTTATCAGGCTCTCGCCAATATGAAGCTGCGAAAGCAGGAAATTTCGGCGGAAAACAATTAATTTATTTGCTATGGCTTGTAGGCCGAGATCTTTTTTCTCGCAAGGGAAAAGATCTCGGCTTTTTTCTTTTTAGACACAAAATTGTTTATTATGCACAAAAACAAATCTTAAATTTCTACGCCCTATGTTGGTTTATCTCAAAAAAACTTCTTGAAATCGAAACTTCTATATTGTATAATTAAGTTAGGATGTGAGAGCAGCGGTGCTCACCATCAAATTTATAGCACTTAGGAGAACCGAAACAATGGAAACAGTAATGACAAAAAGTATTCGTAATGTTGCCCTCCTTGGACATAGCGGGGGCGGAAAGACGACGCTCGCGGAGTCCATGCTATATATTTCGCGCTTGACGGATCGCCCCGGAACGATCGCTGACGGAAATACCGTATGCGACTATGATCCCGAGGAAATCAAAAGGGGTTATTCCGTTGCTGCCGCAATGGCACCGATGCTTTGGAACGGAACGAAGATCAATATTCTTGATACGCCCGGATTTTTTGACTTTGAAGGCGAGGTTCGTCAATGCGTTCGCGCGGCGGATGCGGCGATCATCGTGGTGGACGGTAAGTCCGGCATTCAGGTCGGAACGGAGCTTTCGTGGAAAATGGCGGAGCAGGCGGGAATCCCCAAGGCCTTCTTCATCAACCGATTCGACGATCCCGAGGCGCGCTTTTATAAGGTGTTCGGCGCAATCCGTGAAAAGTACGGATTGACGGTTTGTCCGATTCAGATTCCGATCATTGACGGTGATACCGTTATCGGCTTCGCAAACCTCGTGGAAATGTGCGTTTATACCTTTGAAAAGGCAACAGGCGAATATGTCCGCAGTCCGATTTCGGATAAATTCAAGGATGTTTGCGATGAATATCACAACATTCTTTTGGAGGCGATCGCGCAGACGAGTGATGAGTTGATGGATAAATTCTTCAATGAGCAGCCGATCTCCAGAGAAGAGGCACTCGAAGCGATCCATCAGGGTATTATTACGGGCGACATCGTTCCCGTGTTCTGCGGTGCCGCAATCAAGAATTGGGGTATTAAGACCTTCCTTGATACGATCGCGGAGTCCTTCCCGCGTCCTCTTGCAAGAAAGGTTGAGCGTCTTGCAGACGGATCCGAGATTGCGATCGATCCCGCGGCGCAGGATACCTCCGTCTTTATTTTCAAGACGGTTGCCGATCCCTTTGTCGGAAAGATGTCTTATTTCAAGGTTATGAACGGTGAGCTTCGCAAGGATATGGCGCTCCGCAACACGCGCACGGGGGCTACGGAAAAGCTCAATAAGATCTTTATGCTTCGCGGAAAGAAGCAGATCGAGGCAGAGTGCTTTGCCTGCGGTGATATCGGCGTTACCGCCAAGCTTGTCAGCGCAAATACCAACGATACCTTGACGACGGCACAGGGTGACATTTCTTACGCGACGATCACTTATCCGAAGCCCTATATGACGATGGCGATCACGCCGAGCGCAAAGGGAGACGAGGATAAGATCTCCGGCGGTATGGCTCGCTTGCTTGAGGAGGATCTGACGCTAAAATACGAAAACAATCCCGAAACCAAGCAGTTGACGGTTTCCGGTCTCGGCGATATTCACCTTGATATCGTGGTTTCAAAGCTGAAGGCGCGCTTTGGCGCATCGGTGAATCTTGCAAAGCCCAAGCTTGCATACAGAGAGACGATCAAGAAGTCGATCGAGGTGGAAGGAAAGCATAAGAAGCAGTCCGGCGGCTCCGGTCAGTATGGCCACGTTAAGATCAAGTTTGCGCCCGGTGAGGCGGAGGGCTTGACCTTCACAGAGAGTGTATTTGGCGGCGCTGTTCCGAAAAACTTCTTCCCCGCAGTTGAAGCAGGACTTCAGGAATGTATGCAAAAGGGCGTTCTTGCAGGATACCCGATGGTTCACCTTGCGGCAAACCTCTACGACGGATCCTATCACGACGTGGATTCCAACGAAATTTCCTTTAAGCTTGCGGCCGCTATTGCATACCGCGAGGGACTTCCCAAGGCATCTCCCGTGCTTCTTGAGCCCGTTGGAGCGCTGAAGGTTTATATTCCCGATAGCTATGTCGGCGATATTATGGGCGATTTGAATAAGCGTCGCGGAAAGGTGATGGGTATCGAGCCCGCCGAGGATGGCACCGATACGCAGGTCGTTATTGCGGAGGCACCCTTCGCGGAAATGACCGACTATGTGATTGCCCTTCGCGCGGCAACGCAGGGACGCGGAAAATTCGATTTCGAATTCATCCGTTATGACGAGGTTCCCTCCAATCTTGCCGAAAAAATTATTGCAGAAGCGAAAAAGGACGCATAAAATCCAAAGCATTTTTTATAAGGACGGCAAGGGTATCGCCTGATACCCTTGCCGTTTGTGCTCCGTTGGTTATATATTTTGTAGAAACGGGAAGAATAAGAAAAAAGTTTGAAAAAGGGCTTGACTTTCGTCAAAACTTCTGCTATAATATAGAAGTCTCTTGGAGAGATGGCCGAGTTGGTCTAAGGCGCACGACTGGAAATCGTGTAAACCCTAACCGGTTTCATGGGTTCGAATCCCATTCTCTCCGCCATAAAAGCAGCAACCCAAACGGGTTGCTGTTTTTTTATCCAAGCCGCAGGCTTGGTACGTCTTTACGCGCTTTGCGCGTTGTTGGAATTGCGACGAAGTTGCGTATGGCATCGCGCGGGCGCGTGTGAAGTTTATCCTGTGCGGCTTAATTCAAAAGAATTTTTGCAAATACTTGCTTTTTTATCGAATGTATGATAAAATATGTATTGGCTTTTGCGGGCGTGGCGGAATTGGCAGACGCGCCAGACTTAGGATCTGGTATCTCCGATGTGCAGGTTCAAGTCCTGTCGCCCGCACCAACACAGTTATAAGGAGTTTTTTTATGCAGCTTGGTATCGTCGGCCTTCCGAATGTCGGAAAAAGTACGCTTTTTAACGCTTTGACAAATGCAGGAGCAGAATCTGCAAACTATCCCTTCTGCACGATCGATCCGAATGTAGGCGTTGTTGCCGTTCCCGATGCGCGTTTGGATGTTTTGGCGCAGATGTATAAGCCCGAAAAATATACGCCTGCCGTGATCGAATTCGTTGATATTGCAGGTCTTGTTCGCGGCGCTTCCAAGGGAGAAGGCCTCGGAAATAAGTTCCTTGCCAATATTCGCGAGGTGGATGCGGTTGTGCACGTGGTTCGTTGCTTTGAAAATACGGACATCATTCACGTGGAGGGATCGATCGATCCGATCCGCGATGTGGAGACGATTAACCTCGAATTGATCCTTTCGGATCTTGAAATCGTTATGCGCGCAATCGAAAGAACCACGAAGGCGGCTAAGAGCGATAAGAAACTTTTGGACAAGATTGCAGTTCTTGAGAAGGTGAAGGCTTGCCTCGAGGAAGGAAAGTGCGCGCGCACTCTTTCTCTGGATGCAGACGAGCTTGTATGGATCGATGAGTCCAGACTTCTTACGCTGAAGCCGATCATCTATGTTGCCAATGTCAGCGAGGATGAGGTTTCGGGAGATTATGAGAATAACGCTTGCTATCAGGCCTTGAAGGCGCACGCGGAGAGCGAGGGAAGCGGTATTATTGCCGTCAGCGCGCAGATTGAGGCAGAGCTTGCAGAGCTGGATGGCGAGGAAAAGCAGAATTTCCTTTCCGATCTCGGAATCGAGGAGAGCGGACTTGATAAGCTGATCCGCGCGGGCTATACCTTGCTTGGTCTTATCAGCTTCTTGACGGCAGGCCCCAAGGAGGTTCGCGCTTGGACGATCACGAAGGGCACGAAGGCACCTGCGGCCGCAGGAAAGATCCATACGGATTTTGAGCGCGGATTTATCCGCGCCGAGGTTGTGGCCTTCGACGATCTTGTTCGCGAGGGAGATCGCAATAAGGTAAAGGAAAAAGGACTTCTCCGCAGTGAAGGCAAGGAATATGTGATGAAGGATGGAGACATTGTGGA
>JAZTWU010000162.1:0-3623 GCA_045636085.1 Eubacteriales bacterium | reverse complement strand
ATAGTCCATAGGCTTATAATCGGTGATACCGATCACGAGCTTGCCCTTTGCCTTGATGGCGGCAAAATCACCGCTACCGGTGCAGGGATCAGCGGAGGGAACATACTCGTCCTCGCCCATAGCGCCAACCTCATACTTGGTGGAAAGCTCAGCGAGCGTTCCGTCCTTGATGAGCTGAAGGGTGATGTCCTCAACCTTGCGGGTCAGGTCAGAGCCCTCGCGGAATGCGATACCGAAATCCTCAACGGGGAGGCCAAGCTCAACGATCTGAAGATCCTTGTACTTATTGCCGAAGCAAGAGGTCATTGCGAAGCAAGCAGAGCAAAGCATTGCAACGCAGAGAAGAAGAGTGATGATTCTTTTCATTTCAAAAAATCTCCTTTAGTGTTTTATCACTTTAATTTGTTAAAGCGATATTATTATACCGCATACAGAAGCATTTGTCAATAGATTTTTCAAAAAAATATTATTTTTATATATAATGCCGCTATGATGCTATATAATAGGAAGAAAAAAGCGAAGATCTCCGAAGAAATCTCCGCTTTTCAGGAGCACCGCCGAGCGGCGCATCAGACGTGAGGATAAAGATTATGCACGGCAATTCCCTTTTCCTTTGCGAGACGCATCGTTTGCGCCGAGCCGCCGCTATTGCGGCCGACGAAGCAGATCAGCATATCGGCGTTTTCCACAAGGGCGCGATTGCGCCTTTGCATACAGCCGCGGTGATAGGAATCCGAAAGGATCACGGCCTCATCCGCCTCGGAAAGAATATAATCGTATGCGGCGCGCTGATGCGCACGGAAGCCATCTGCCTGATCGGCGCAGGGGATCATCAGAACGAGTCGCACCTCGGGATGCTTAACGCGAAAGAGAATAACCTCCTTAGCCGCATAGGTATCGAAGCCGATGGCTCCGCCGCAGAAGAAGGTGCGGCATCCCTGCTCGTATGCATACGCAATGGCACGGCGCAAAAGAGCACAAAGCGGCGCAATCGCCTCCGCCTCGATGGCGCGATGACCGCTGAAAGCGCAGTTTTTCATACTCTTCACTCCTTCCCTAATCAAAAAAAGCAAAGGCTGTCTCAAAAGAAAAGCGAGACAGCCCTGCAATAAAACGCAACAAAAACAAGTTTTTTGTAAACGATCGTTTGAAAATCAAGATTCCTGCAGGCTGTTTTCCGCCTTGCGGTCCTCTTTCTTCTCCTTCATCTTTTCTTCCTTCTCTTCATCCTCGTCTTCATCCGGGGTTACGATGACCGTTAACCTTTCGACGACCGTCTCGCCCATTTCGGAAATGATGACATAGAGATTCTTATAGGTGAAGCTATCCCCCTCGTGAACGTCCTCCTCGAGCATTTCAACAGCCCAGCCGCCCATCGTGGTGTATTCGCTTTCAAACTCGCGGTCACGGAAATCCACCTCGTCGAAGAACTCCTCGATATTGGTTTGTCCGAGAACCGAATATGTATTTTCTGCCGTTTTTTCAATTTCGAGCTCAATGGTATCGGTTTCATCCCAGATATCGCCGACGATCTCCTCGAGAATATCCTCCATCGTGACGATGCCGAGCGTTCCGCCGTATTCATCCAGCACGACGATCATATGCACCTTCATTTCGCGCATTTTTTCCATTGCATCGGGAAGCTTCGTCGTTTTATGCACATAGCAGGTCTCGCGGACGTAGTCCTCAAGGTGCACCGCCTCAATGCCGACCTCGGCAACCGCCTTCAAGAAAGGCGCGATATAGAAAATTCCTTCAATATGATCCAGAGAATCGCGATAGAAGGGGAAACGCGAATGGTTTGCGGCCATAACCTCGGCAAGCACCTTCTCGCCCTCGTCCTCACAATCGATACCCATAACGTCGATACGGGGGGTGAGGATCTGCTCCACGGTGATATCCGAGAATTCCAGCGCCGACTGCAAAAGCTCTCCGCTCTCCTCGTCAATCACACCCTCCTCCTCGACCGTTTCGATGATGGTGGCAAGCTCCTCCTCCGTGACGGTTGGCTTATCCTCCTCCATTTCCTTTTTCCAAAGGCGGGAAACGAAGCGGACGAAGGCCATCACGAGAAAGGTGATGGGATAAAAGATCACCATCAGCGCGCGGAGCGCATAAGAGGTGATGCAAGCATAAGGAAGGGCAAGGCTCTTTCCGAGAAGCTTCGGGATGATCTCGCCGAAGATCAGAAGAACAACCGTGGAGGCAAGCGTGGACACCACGCCGACAATCGCCTCGTTTTCCTTTCCGAGAAGCGTCAGCGCAATCACGGTGGAAATCGAGGAAAGAACGATATTCACCACATTGTTTCCGATCAGAATGGTGGTGAGCGCTTCGGGATACCGCTGCTCGATTTTTGCGGCAACGGCGGCGCTCCTCTTTCCGTCCGCCGCCATTTTCTGCAATCTCATACGGTTGAGCGAGCTGAAAGCGATCTCAACCGAGGAGAAAAATGCGGAAAACACAACCAGAACGGCACAGGCAACAAAATAAGTCGTCATTATTTCTCCACCTCCTCTTCGGATGCGGATACGGCGCCCTCCTCAGGCTCCGTTTCCTCAGGCAGATCGATTTCGGGATCGGCAAGCTTCACGGTTGCGAAAAGAACGCGGTTTTGCTCGATCTCGTCGATCTCAACGGTCAGATCCCCGGAGGTAAAGCTATCTCCCTCCTCGGGAATACGGCCGAGATTCTCAAGAATCCAGGTGCTGAGGGGTTTATGCGGCGCAATGCCGCGCGGCAATACCTCTCCGATGCGGTTATACATTTCGGAAACGGAAAGACGGCCGCAGACGCGGAAATAATTTCCGCCAAGCTTCATAAAATCATCGTCCACCACATCCTGCTCGTCGAAGATCTCGCCGACGATCTCTTCAATAAAGTCCTCAATGGTAACGATACCGATCACGGAGACACCCGCGCGGTCACGAACGAGCGCCATCGACTGGCGCTTACCGCTCATTTCTTCCTTCAAATCATCGATGGAAGCATCTAATGTTGTAAAGTATGGTTTACGAATCAACCGAGAAACGCGAACGTTTTTATCGGCGATATAGGCCTTCAAGTAGTCGTTTACGATCAAGATTCCGAGCGGACGCTCAAGACTTCCGCGGCATACGGGCAGGCGCGAAAACTTCGTCCTTTTCACCTGCTCAAAGATTGCCTCACGGGAAAGAGAAACATCCAGCCATTCCACGTCGTCGCGCAGGGTGAGAACATCGGCCACGCGCGTTTTCGAAAACTCCAATGCGGATTGCAGAAGCTCGCTCTGATCCTCGTCCAGAACGCCCTCCTCCTCCGAGTTTTCAATAATCGTGGAAAGCTCCTCCTCCGTGACCGTGGGCTCCTCCTTCACAACGACGATCTTATTCAGGAGCTTGGAAATGCCCATAAAGATCACCGTGATCGGATAGAGAATATAGCACACAAGGCGAAGCGAGGGAGCGGCGGACATTGCCCATCTTTCGGGCATATCCTTGGCATAGTTTTTCGGCAGGGTTTCCGCAAAGACAAACACCACAACGGTGGTAATCGCGGTGGCAACCGTCGTCACAACACTTTCCGCAACGGAAACGCCGCTTGAAATCAAAGTGACATATACGTGACCGGAAAAGATCGTGGCA
>JAZTWU010000161.1:0-10905 GCA_045636085.1 Eubacteriales bacterium | reverse complement strand
GGCAATGTTTTTCGCCTCCCGCTCAGCGGTTAACCGATGGGCGGCCGTTCCGCTTGCCTCATAGCTCTGCTGTGCCGCCAGCCTTTTACTCTCAAAGGAGCGAAGCATCACCTCATAAAGGCAATCCGAAACATACTGCTTTCCGATCAGATCCGATAGCGTGACATATAGATCCTTGACATCGGAAAGCGGGCGACTGCCGCTTATCACCTCATAAATTGCTTCTGCATTCAGATAGAGGGCACGAAGGGCGGCAAGATAATTCTCTTCTGTGATATGACCGTCTGCCGTTGCAAAAACAAGCGCGCCTGCCGTTTCCTTCAGCTCTGCAATTTTCGTTTTAGAAAGCGTTTTGGTTCCGTTTTTCGATTCAACGAGGTATAAAACCGTATAAAGCACCGTATCGGCGTATTTCAGCGTATCCTCCTCATAGGTTTGCGCCGCTGAGGGCGCAGAGGGCCGAATATCGATTCCATTTTGCACGATCGGTGCGCCCGGAGCCCTCGGGGCGCAGGAGACGAGCGAAAGCGCGATCGCAAAGGATAAAAGCATCGAAGATATGCGAATGCCGCTTGGTTTTTTTTTGTTTTTTTCCTTCATACAAGAGCGCCTCCTTCCCCGAAAAACTACAAATTCAGTATATCAGTTCGCGGCCGTTTTGTCAATAGACGGCAAAAGCAAATCGACGATTTTCTTATGCTTTATAAAAAGATTGTGAACAATCAACAAAAAAATTCTCTACCATATTATTTGGATACGTATTGACAAACGGCGGGATGCGGTATATAATGAACTCACAAAGAGATAACTCTTTGAAAAACATTTCATTGGAGGAAAAAATGAAAAGCATTAAGAAGATCCTGCTTTCCACTCTTGCGATTGCAACGCTCGTTCTTTGCCTCGCGCTGACGTCCTGCGGCGGATGCGAGCATACATGGGGCGAATGGGAAGCAACCGGCGAAGCGACCTGCACGGGCACGCCCGAAAAGCGCGTCTGCAGTGCTTGCCAGGAAGAAGAAACCCGCACAAATACCGATGCCGTTGCTCATAGCTTCGGCGAATGGGAAGCGGCCGGTGAGGCTGCTTGCGCGGGCACGCCCGAGAAGCGCGTTTGCAGCGCTTGCCAGGCTGAAGAAACCCGCACGAATGCGGCCATTGTCGCTCACACATGGGGCGAATGGGAGGCAACCGGCGAGCCCACCTGCGACGGAACTGCTGAAAAGCGCGTTTGTAGCGCTTGCCAGGCCGAGGAGAGCCGCGTAAACGGTGATTCCACGGCGCACAGCTTTGGCGCTTGGGTTGCAACCGGTGCGGCTACCTGCGCAGGTACGCCCGAGAAGCGCGTTTGCAGCGCTTGCCAGGCTGAAGAAACCCGCACGAATGCCGATGCCGTTGCTCACAGCTTCGGCGCTTGGACGGCAAACGGCGCGGCTACCTGCACGGGTACGCCCGAGAAGCGCGTTTGCGCTAACTGCCCCGCCGAGGAAACCAGAACCAACAGCGCTCTTACCGCTCACACCTGGGGCGCTTGGAGCACCACCACTCCCGCTACCTGCACCGAGGATGGCGAGAAGGCTCGTGCCTGCACGCTCTGCCCCGCAACCGAGACGGACACCATTGATGCTCTCGACCACGTTGGTGCAACCTTCTGCGAAAACTGCGGCGAGACCTTGTTCACCTTCCCTGAGATCGACCTCTCCGGTCTTGATTCTCTTGCGATCAACATTGCAGGTCTTGAGATTGCGATGGACACTCCCTCCCGTCCTTACAGCTCCGGCACCCTGACTGCCGACGTTGCAGAGGGCTACGTTAGCCTCGATGCAGACGGCAATCTCGTTGGCTTCTTCAAGGCAGTTCTCAATATGAAGAACACCACGACCGGCGTTGACAAGGATATGAGCATCATCGGCTTTATCGAGAACAACGCAATTTACGTTGGCGCTGAGGGCTTCGGCATGGACGGCATTACCCCCAGCAACACCCATAAGATGAACAACTACGCAAAGTTTGATATTGCATCCGCTTCTCATACTGACTTTGCGGAGATGGAGGCCCTTCTTGCACAGGCAGAAGCTCTGCTTCCCGAGCTTGAGGCTTGGTATGCCGATTTTGCCGAGATCTTTGCAGACGTTGCGATTGATGACAGCGCCATCAAGACGCTCGCCGTTCGTGCTCTGAATGCACTTCTTGTCAGAACCGAGACCGAAGACGGCTACACGCTCGGCATCAACTACGAGGGAATCAAGGCATTTATCGTGACGCTCTCCGAGACCAAGATCTCCGATGTGATCGACATTCTCTTCGGCGAGGGCGCATATGCGGATATAAAGGCACTCATCACCTCCGACGAATTCTATTCCTTCTCTGTTGCTGACCTTATCAGCTATATTGAAACCGAGCAGGGCATCGACCTTGCAGAGCTGCTTGCATCTCTGGATGATCTGACCGCAACCGTGATGGGCTCCGAGGAAGCTACCTTCCTTGCTCTCATTTCTGCTTACGGCGGAATGGAGCTTCCCCCCGATTTCGACCTCGTTGCATATCTGAAGAGCGATGAAATGGCAACTCTCTCCGTTATGGAAGCGCTGAAGATGATAATCCCCGTTGAGCCTGACGATCCCGCAACCGAGGAAATTGACGAGGCCGCAGAGGAGATCAAGGCAGGATTTGCCCAGATCTTTGAGATGCTCGAGGCTGCTTCTCTCTTTGATCTTATGATGGCCAGCGGCCCGAAGGAAGAGGTTGAGCCCCTTTCCGTTAGCGAAGAGAATCCCTATGCGGAAATGATCGAGATGATCAACGACAGCATCGACCAGATGTCCGAGCTTTCCACCATCGTTCTCTACTTCGACAAGGAAGGCGCTTACGTTAAGACCGTTCTCACCGGCGGTATGTACGCAGCAGATCAGGAGATGGCTGTTACCCTTACCATCGGCACCGAGGATATCACCGTTGACGTAGACTACGTTGCAGACATAGACGACACCGCCGGCGTTATGGACATTTCCGTTCAGCTCATCCCCGGCGAGACCGTTGCCGAAGATGCCGCAGCAATGGCGAAGATCAAGACGATGCTTGCCAAGTTCCCCGGTTTCCAGAACGCTACCGAATATTTCAATGCAGTTCTCGGCGAATTCTTACAGGACTACTCCGACGTTTACAGAATTCAGGACAATACGCTGACGATTCTTCGCATTAACGGCGTTAAGAATTTCGGCGATTCGGCTTACATCGATGCAATCGTTTACACCTTCGAATACTTCGACGGTATTAACAGCATTCAGGTGATCGAGGCATGCTCCGACAAGATCGGCGTTACCCTCACCATTCCTCAGGCTTATGCAAAGGGAGAGTTTGAAATCATCGATCTTCCTCAAATGAACGACTGGGAGTACACCGGTTACATCGTTAACACCTTCTTTGCTGTTGATGCAAACTTCCAGGCTGTTGTTGACAGTATTCCTGCCGAGGCTTGGATGGAAGAGGAAGGAACGCTTGAATTCCTTTATGACACCGAGACCAAGGATTACACCTGGGATTTCAACAATTATTTTGGATACGGAAATCCTGAGTTCGAATACAACGGACATAACTACGTTTTGGATCTTGACAACTCCGTCCTCAGCGACATATGCGATACTATCATCAAGTACGTTTACAAGTGCTCCGTTTGCGGCGATGAATTCACCTACTACACGAAGACGCAGCATCAGCTTTATAACTCGGACATTTCGCTCAAGAACGAGGATGCCGGAATCGCCGGCGGCTTTGAAGTGCATAAGGATTGCTACAACGATGGTTGCGACGGCGTTACCATCGACCTTGAAATCGCATCTGAGCTTGATCTTGCCGTAGAGGATTTTGGTGATAACGATTTTCTCTATCTCACCTTCACAATTGCGGATGGTGATGAGGGCGAATACCGGTTCTACAGCGAAAGCGAAGGCGACACGGATCCCGAGATCGCGCTTTATCTCTTCGACGGTGACGAGCTTTCCGATGATTACCTTTTTGCAGAGGATGATACCAATGGAATGGATTTCGATAGGGAATATTATCTTGGCGCAGGAACCTATGCAATCGTGATCTACTTCCATAGAATCAGTGGCGACTCCGTCATCAGCATTGCGCTTGCAGATTGATTTTTAACCACTTTGAATACCTTTGATAACCGCGAGGCTATCAAGGAGGCAGGGCGCCACGGGCGCCCTGCTTTTCTTTTTAGGAAACGCAAGAGAAACCCTCTTGACATTCGGGGAATAATATGGTATCTTGGTTTTAAGAAGTATATAAAATATTTTGGAGAATGCTATGGAACCGATCCGCTACGAGCTTTGGAAAAGCGCACCCGCAGAGGGCGACTACGCGCCCTATATAATGCACTATAAGCCCGAAATGAAAAAGACCGATGCGGCTATTTTTCTGATTCCCGGAAGTGCTTACTGCATAGATCCTTCGCGCCCCGTGCAGGAGGGCGACCGCGTTGCGCGGTATCTTTGCGAGAGAGGAATTTCCGTTTTCATTCTGATCTATCGCGTTTTCAAGAAAGAGGGCTTTCCTCTGCCCCTGCTTGACGGACGGCGCGGCATGCGCCTCATTCGCCATCGGGCGGCGGAATTCGGAATCGATCCCAAAAAAATTGTTTCGCTCGGATATTCCGCGGGCGGACATCTGGCGGCTTCGCTGATCGGCTATCACGAGCCGATGGATGGCGAGGGAGCGGACGAGATCGACCGCGAGGATTACAGGCCGAATTATCAGGCGCTCTGCTACCCCGTGATCTCCCTTGACAAGTCGCACCATTATACGAACAAGGGCTCGGCCAACGCACTTCTCGGAGAAAAATACGAATCTCTCACGGATGCGCTGAGCTTTGAGGTGAGCCAGACGGCGCCCGTGCCGCCGACCTTCCTTTTCCATAATTTTGACGACGCTTGCGTTGGCGTTGAAAACTCGCTTCTCTATGCCGCGCTCATTCGCGCTCTTGGTGCAGAGGTGGAAATGCATATCTATCCGCACGGCGGACACGGCATCGGCATTCCCCGGGAGCAAACGCCCGCAATGCTTCATAACAGAGACTGGATCGAGCAGCTTCTTCGCTGGCTCGGATACTATTCCCTACTATAATAGAGGTACAAAGGAGCACTTCGATGAAAAACAAATTTCAAAAGGGCGGCAAGGCTTATATTCAAGGGCTGATCGAGGCGGCCGTGCTGAGCGGGCGCAGATGCGCCACCGTTTCGGGCTTTTATGAGATCGACGAGGCCGTGCGCCTTCCATCCAACTTCACGCTGATTCTTTCGGACTGCCATCTGCGGCTTGCTGACGGATGCTATGCAAATATTTTCGTGAACGAAAACAACGAAACCGAGATCGGGAAAACGACCGAGGGAACGAATCGCAATATTTCCATTATCGGACGCGGCGAAGCGATCCTTGACGGTGGCGAATACAACGGACTCGGAGAAAGAACCCCTGCCGCAGAGCGCCCTGCACCTCTTTATAAAAACAATCTGATCCTTTTCACGAATGTGGACGGATTCAAGATTTCCGGGCTTCAATGCATCAATCAGCGCTGGTGGGCAACGAATTTCATTTATTGCCGCAACGGATATATCGGGGATATGGATTTCTGCGCAGATGACCGCAGATGGGAGAACGGCAAGCTCGTGCGCGGACTTTTGCGAGAAAATTATGCCGATATTTATATCAAAAATGCGGATGGCATTGATCTTCGCCAAGGATGCCAAAATATCACGATTGAAAATATTACGGGCTTTTGCGAGGACGATACGATCGCACTCACCGCTCTGGATGGAAAAATCGAGAGCTATTTCAAGGTTACGGGGCTTTCTCCCGATATTTGCTTCGTGAAGATCAGAAATGTGCGCGCGGCCTCCTTTTGCTCGATCGTTCGCCTTCTCAATCAAGGCGAGGTGAAGCTTCACGATATTGATATCGAAGGCGTTTACGATACCTGCCGCGAATCCGAGCATTTGGATTTTGGTCGCTGTGGCGTTCGCGTTGGTGACAACCATTTATACGGTCCTCGCCATTGCACGAAGGAGGAAACCTATAATATTTTCGTGAAAAATCTTTACGCCGCAGGCGTTGGTGCGCTTGCGCTGGCAGGCGAGATCGGAAATCTCGCGATCTACGGCGTTGAATGCGCCGAGGGCACGGAGATGTTTAAGGAATAAAAAAAGCGGTTGCCAAGGGCCGAGAGGCTAAGGCAACCGTTTTTCTTCGATTATATGAGGGCGGGGGCGCGGAAGGCTTCTTTTTCGAAATACACCGTATCGATCCCTGCGCCGCGATCGTTCTTTATGCGTTTTTGCTCCTTGAAGCCGAAGCGAGAAAGAATTTTCGTATGCGCTTCGTTGGTTGACCAGGTGCGCGTATAAAAGGGGCGATCGGGATAGGCCTCCTCGAAAAGATGGGCATACATTTTCGCCGTTAACCCACGGCCGCGCGCGGATTTTGCCACGACGAGGGTGGAGATATAGAGTTTTTCCGTTTTTTCGCCCGCATAATTTTCCCAGAAGGCGACGAAGCCGCAAAGTCGCTTTCCCTCCAAGGCAACGAGGAGCTTTGCACGGCTCATTTCACTATAATAAGAGAGGATTCCGTTTCCGATTTTGCTTTCCGAAGAGAAGGAAAGATCTCTCGGCGAGCTTCTCTTGGAAAGCGGAGGCAAAAAATCCCCGTCACTTTCTTCGAGAAGAAAAAGAAACTGATCGCGATATAAGTTTTTTTCTTCTTCGGTTAAAATTTTCAGCTCCATACGTTTTTTCCTTTTCTCGGCATTTTCCCTCAGTATAACATATTTTTTCCTAAATTTCAAGTTTTTTGCATATTTCTATTTACAAATACAAGCGCGTATGGTAAAATCTTATCAAATACTCAGAAGGAACTCTTAGAAAGAACCGAGGAGGCACTATGAAGCTTGATCCTATATTTACCGACAATGCCGTTTTCGCGGCCAATCGAGAAATTTCCATCTTCGGAAGCGGCGCGGGACAGGCAATGCTGAAATTCAACGGCTACGAAAAAGAGATACACTCGGACGGAGACCGTTGGTGCATCAAGCTCCCGAAAATGCCGTATGGCGGGCCTTATGTGCTGGAATTTTCGAGCGACGAGGAAACGAGGGTGCTCGAGGGGATTTATATCGGAGAGGTGATTTTATTCGCAGGCCAATCCAATATGAACTTCTCTTTGAAGGCATCCAACACCCCGCGCGAATACTATGCTGACGACTTCCCCGCTCTTCACTACATCAAGGTTACGGGCGATACAAGCCTTGACCGTTGGGTGACGGCAACCGAAGAAACGGCAGAGCCCTTCAGCGCGCTTGGCTATATTGCGGGCAAGGAATGCGCCAAAAGAACAGGAGTTGCCATTGGCATTATCTGTTGCGCGCTGGGAGCCTCCGTGATTGAAAGCTGGATGCCCGAGGGGGCGCTTGATGCCATTGGCATTCACCTGCGCGACGAGGAGAAATTCCACGATCACAAGACCTATGGGCAATGGAATTCGGACGGCTTTCTTTATAACCAAAGGCTTTCGCACGTTTTCCCTTATACCTTAAGCGGTGCCGTTTGGTATCAGGGGGAAAGCGATGCTTCGCCTGCCGAGGGCGCGCTTTACTGCCGCGAGCTTTCAGAGCTGATCCGCATCTGGCGGCGGGATTTTCAGGATCCCGCGCTTCCCTTCGTGGTCGTTCAGCTGGCGGATACGGCGGAGCGCATAGCACTCGGCGAGGGATGGCTGCTCGTGCAGGAGGCGCAGATGGAAATTTCAAGGTGCGTTCCCGAGGTTTACACCGTTATTTCCCGTGATATTTCGGAGACGGATGACATTCATCCCCCGAGCAAGTACGCGCTTGCCCTTCGAATTACCGATGCGATTACGGAGCACTTTTTTTGATTTTTCGAGGTGAATTATGTTGAAAACCAAACAGGATTTTATCCTTTGTCTTAAAAATATGATCGAGCCCTTGAAGGGATATTTCACGAAGGGGCGGGCGGGCATCAAGCTCGGCGCCTTTGAGGCGAATTATCCCGACGATACGGCAAAAATGGAGGCTTTTGCTCGCGTTTTATGGGGGCTTTCTCCCCTTTGGGCCTGCAAGGAGAGTGCGGGAGACTTCGATGCGCTCTATCTTCAAGGCATCATCAGCGGCACCGATCCCGAGAGCGACGAATATTGGGGCGAGATCCCCGAGGTTTCTGCCGATCAGCGGATCGTTGAAATGGCGGCGCTCGGTCTTGCGCTGATTCTTGCGCCCGAGAGAGTTTGGGAGCCGCTGACGGAAAAGCAGAAGGAAAACTTCAATACTTGGCTTTTGCAGGTCAACAAGGAGATCGTTAGCAAAAACAATTGGCAGCTCTTTCCCCTGCTCGTGAATCTCGGGTTCAAGAACGTTGGCGCGCGCTATGATGCGGATCGCATTAAGGCCTCCGTTGCCATCTGCCATACCTTCTACCGCGAGGACGGCTGGTATCGCGACGGCAATACCGAGCAATCGGATTATTATATCGCCTTTGCCATCCATTTCTATTCCCTGATCTATGCGAAGGTGATGGAAAAGGAGGATCCGGAAAACAGCCGTATTTTCAAGGAAAGAGCCGAGATTTTTGCAAAAACCTTTATTTATTGGTTTGATGAGGACGGCTCTGCCCTCGCCTTCGGCCGCTCGCTGACCTATCGCTTTGCGCAATGCTGTTTCTTCAGCGCTTGCCTTTTTGCGGACGTTCAGCCCTTCCCCATCGGCGTTATGAAAGGCATCATATGCAGGCATTTGGATTGGTGGCTCTCCAAGCCGATCTTTGATCACGCAGGGATTCTCACCGTTGGATACGCGTATCCAAACCTGAATATGGCGGAATTTTATAATGCATACGGATCGCCTTATTGGGCTTTCAAGGCCTTTCTCTTCCTGGCGCTTGACGAGGATCACGAATTTTTCAAGGCTGAGCCGCTTCCGCTTCCCGCACTCGAAAAGCAGATCACCATTCCTTCTGCTTATATGACGATCCAGCGCCCTTACGGCTACTGCGTTGCCCTCACGGGCGGACAATGGGCAAATTGGAATCCGACGCATTGCCCCGAAAAATATTCGAAATTTGCCTATTCCTCGCGCTATGGCTTCAGCGTTTCCAGAAGCATTGATTCCATCTATAACGCCGCGCCCGACAGTACGCTCGCCTTTGAGGTGGACGACCGCATCCTTTATCGAGGAAAATGCATCGAGCACCGCATGGATGCAGACGGCGCGCATTATTCCAAATGGTCGCCCTGCCACGGCATCACCGTGGAAACCCTGCTGACGCCCACGGAGGATGGCCATATCCGCCGCCACACGGTGGACTGCGAATTTGACTGCATAGCCTATGACACGGCCTTTGCAACCCCGATCGGCGGCGGAGGAGAAATTCACGGTTCGGGCGAGGAGATTTTGCTTGAATGCGAGCCAAACTCCAACCTGATCTTCCCCAAAACCGAGATCAAGGCTGTGAAATACCTTTTCAAAAAGGGTGTGACGACCGTGGAAACCACGGTGGTATATCCGTAATAACAAAAGACACATCGCGTTGGATTTCTCCCGAGTGATGTGTCTTTTCTTATTATTCGCCGTAGATTTCCTTCTTTGCCTCTTTGAAGAAGCGGAAGGACTCTTCATAGAACGTTTTTCCGATTTCGTCGGGGAGAGTTGCGACCCAGGGGGCGGTGACGTAGCCGAGGATCTGACGGTCGATACCATTCTCTTTGAAGTATTCCATCAGATCGACGGTGTTCCAATCGCAACGATTGAATACTGAGGCGCAAGGGATATAACGATAGCCCTTTTCCATCAAGGGGAGCGCTTTTTCACGGAAATTAACGAGGAAGGGATCCTCCTCCACGTAGCGGATATTCATTTTTGCATATTCGCCCTCGTTATAATAGGCAACGTATTCCTTTCGCGACTCAACGGGAGTCCAATGCTCAAGGCGGAAGGCGTTATAATACCAAGGCGACAGAACGAGCTCTTCCGGGCGGAATTCCTTCACAAAAAGCTCTGTCATATCAAAGAGCGGGCACGCCCAAATCCAAGGGGTTGCGCCCGTTTTTTTAACGCAATCCACGAGATGACGAAGGTCCTTCATATAATGCTCGCCTTGGCGGTAAACAACGTAGCCGCACTTCGCTTGATGCTTATTATCCTCCTCGTCCATGCCAAGATGAATATATGCAGGATGATCGAAGATCTCCGACACCTCGGCAATGAGATCCGCCGTGACCTTATAATAAACGCTCGAGGAGATCATATGCGCATAATCTCCGAGCCACATATCGTGCGTCGTCGAAAAATTCAGCTTGGGAATCAGGGCAATTCCCTTCTCGCGACACTTCTTCACCTCGGCGCGCATCCATTCCACGGAATACGCCCCCTCCTTCGCAATCTCCGGATGACTTTCGAATCGAATGCCGTTACCGATATCGAGAATGATGGCGTTCATCCCGCTGTTCTTTGCATTTTCGATGATTCTGTTCCACATTTTTTCATCGAACGCATGGGAAAGGGGGTTATCAAGATATTCCTTTTTCGTCCACATATCCATCGAGAGATGGACGAGGATTCCCCAAAGCTTTTCTTTCATTTTACGCTCCTTAAGCACGAAGTCGTTTTATCGATCCAATGATACCACAGAAAAAGAAAAATGTCAATAGAAAAACGAACAAGCAAGCATTTTGCAGACGCCGTGAAGTTATCTTCCGTTTATCGGCGCTGCATCAGATCAACAATTTTCATAAAACTTATTTGCTTGCTTCTTCGATAGCAACCGCAACTGCAACGGTCATACCAACCATGGGGCTGTTACCTGCGCCGGATAATCGACGCAGAGCGAGTCTGCAAGC
>JAZTWU010000160.1:0-5399 GCA_045636085.1 Eubacteriales bacterium | reverse complement strand
GAAATGCAAAGGCGCGGTATCTCTATGGATTTTTATTCCTACCATTGCTATACGAGCGTTCCGGAGCATCTGCTGCAATATATTAAAAACGGCGAAAGAATCCTTTCGCGCTACGGCTTTGAGGGGATGGAAACCATCCTCAACGAGTGGAACTATAACTGCGGCTGGATCGGGGATAACTTCACGCGCGGCATCGAAACCATTCTTGGCCTAAAGGGGGCTTCCTTCGTGGCGGCTTGTATGAGCCTTGCGCAGGGCTCCTCGCTCGGCATGCTGATGTATTACGATGCGCGCCCCTCGGCGTATAACGGACTTTTCAAGCCCTATACGCTGAAGATCGGCCCCGGCTATTATCCCTTCTATTTCTTCGCAAATCTTCGCGATCTCGGCAATGAGGTCGCCGTAAGCGGCCTTCCCGCATATATGTATGCCACCGCCGCAACGGATGGAAAGAGCCACGGCCTGATGCTCACCCGATTTGATGATGCCGCCCAGGAGGGGCAGAATGCCGAGCCCATCACGCTTTCGCTCACGCTCCCCGAGGGCAAAAAATATGCGGCGAGGATCTATCGCACGCAGGAAAACGGCGCGCCGACCGAGAGCGTGTGCGAGATCGGAGAGGGAGGCAACCTTTGTGTCTGCTGTCCGATGTATTCCGTCCTTTATATTGCAGTGGAAGAGATTTGAAAAATGAGTGAAAAAACCTTTTTTGTTTTAGAAAAAGCCCCCGAAAATTATTCCGTTTTGTCGGCTGACGGTGATTTTGCAAAAACCACCGTGCGCGGTTATTTCAGAGAGGATACGGAGGACGATACCTTCCTTCCGATCTCCTTTTCTGACGAGCATTTGTATCTGCGCGTAAGCTATGAGGAAAGCGGTGCTTTTGCTATCCCGCCCGTTCACCTCACGGTTGAAAACGATGCCTTTGAATGCGAGCTTTCCATCCCCGTCGGCGGCCCGTATCTTCTGGATGTCTGTGTCTACGATGCGGAAAAAGGATATTATGAGCTTTTGCACGGCGCTTGCCGCCGCCATTTCTTCGTCGGCGATGTATATCTGATTGCAGGGCAGTCCAATGCCGCAGGCAAGGCCGTTGGCACTCTGCACGAATCGATGGAGCTTGGCGTGATGCTTCTTCGCGATCTCACGCATTGGGATATAGCCTCCGCCCCCTTCTCGGATTTTGACGATTCCCGCCACGGAATGTTCCTTCATTTCGCAAAAATCCTCAAAAAGGAAACGGGACGCCCGATCGGACTCGTGCCCGCCGCAATGGGCGGCGCGCCGCTTTCCCGCTTCCTTCCCGAGGAAAGGGGAGACCTTTATCGCAAAATGATGGCGGCTCTTGAAAAGCACGAGATCCGCCCCAAGGCCGTTCTTTGGTATCAGGGATGCTCGGATGCATCGGAGGATCGCGGGATAGAGGAATATCTCGCAAGATTTGATGATTTTGTCAAAAATGTAAGGAAAGATTTGCAAAACGATTCGATTCGCTTCTATACCTTCCAGTTGAATCGCCAGATTTTTCCCTCGAAAAACGAAAGCGCCGATCGCAGATACAATCAGATCCGCGAGGCGCAAAGGCTTGCCGCAGAGAAAATTGAGGGCGTTTTCGTCCTTCCCGCGATTGACGGGCTTTCGATGTCGGACTTTATCCACGCAAGCCGCCTCTCCTATGTCTCGTATGCCGAAAGGCTTGCCGCCAAGGTGCTTTACTGCGAATATAAAAAGGGTGTCGGCATTTCCGTTCCCTCGATCGCATCGGCAACGGTGTGCGGTGAGGAGATCACGCTTTCCTTTGACGGCGTGGATTCTTATCTTTACGATTACCATTGCGGCACGGTTCGCTTGCCGATCTTGGTCACGGACGGGGAGGGAGTGATTCCGCTCGTCTCGCATTCGATCAGGAAAAACGAGCTTCGTCTGATCCTTTCCCGCACGCCCGTCGGTGATGCTTTCGTCACACTTCATGGCGGCGTGGATCCGCGAGATTATATTGCGGACTTTCTTTCGGGCGTTCCCGCGCTCTGCTTCTATAATTACAAGGCTTTGAATAAAGGAGAATAAAATGAATTTCCGTTTTGATTTTGATAAAAGCGTCGGCGCAATCCGCGCGATGCACGGCGTAGGCCAGCCCCCAATGCTCGGTGTGAGCGACGGTATGTTTCATTATCTCACGGAGGCTTCCATTCCGTATTCCCGTCTGCACGATGTCGGCGGCGTATACGGCGGAAATCGCTTCGTGGATATCCATAATGTTTTTCGCGATTTCAATGCGGATGAAACGAAGGAGGAGTCCTATGATTTCACCTTCACGGACATTCTGATTTCTTCCCTGATCAAGGCAAAGTGTGCCCCGATCTTCCGCCTTGGTGAAACCATTGAAAATCAGCACGATATCAAGGCATATCGCATCTTTCCTCCAAAGGACAATGCAAAATGGGCGCGCATCTGCGAGCATATTATCAAGCACTATAACGAGGGCTGGGCAAACGGCTTCTATTACGGCATTGAATATTGGGAGATCTGGAACGAGCCCGATAACGGCAGAGACGATACGGAAAATCAGATGTGGCACGGAACGAAGGAAGAGTTCTATGCGATGTATGAGGTTACTGCAAAGCACCTGAAGACCGTTTTCGGCGATACGATCAAGGTTGGCGGATACGCCACCTGCGGCTTCCGCCATATCCTCTCGGATCCCGAGAAATTCGGCATCGATCATCCGCGCAATGCAAACGCTTGCTTCTCGAGCGGTAGAAGTAAAAACTTCCTTGATTGGATCGAGGGCTTCTTTGAGCATATCAAGAAAACCTCTGCGCCGATCGATTTCTTCTCTTGGCATTCCTATCTCGGCACGGCAGATACCGTTGCCGCCGCAAAATATTGCGAAAAGGTACTGCAAAAGCACGGATTTTCTCATCTCGAAACGCAAATGAACGAATGGAATAACTGCGTGATCGATGAGGATCCCTATTCCGAAGCCGTTCGCAAGGGCCGTGCGCTCTTCGGCACGCCCGAAGCCGCCGCGAGAGCCGCCGCAATGATGTGCGCTATGCAGATCCATACAAAGACGGATATTCTTTGCTACTACGATGCGCGCGTGGGCGCCTCCGTCTATGGCGGAATGTTCCATCCCATCAGCCTTGAGCCCTTGCCTCTTTATTATTCCTTCGCCGCCTTCGGTGAGCTGTATCGCCTCGGTGAGCAGGCCTATGCCGAATATGAGGAGGTGGATGGCGTTTATGCGCTTGCCGCTATGAGCGAAAATAAACGCGCCGTTCTTTTCGTAAACGAAGCAGATAAGGATATCGCGGTTGAAACCAACCTCGCACCTTCGATGACCGCCTATGCGATCGATGGGGAGAAAAATCTCGATCTCGCGCTTTTGAATCCCAAGAAGTTCACGCTGAAGGCAGGCACCGTGGTGCTTCTGAAAAACTAAATAAAAGAGAACCAAGAGTCGAAGATTACGTCTTGGTTCTCTTTTTTTGTTATTTTTCGGAAAAATAGAGCCGTCTGTATGTGCCCGGCGTTTGCAAAAAATGCTTGTGAAAGGCGCGATTGTAGGAGCGCAGGCAGTTGTAGCCCGATGCGAGGGCAACCCCCTCAATGGAATTTTTTCGATCCCGCAAAAGCTCAATGCTTTTCTTGAGGCGGAAAAGCGTGAGAAAATCAAAAAAATTCATTCCGCAGGCCGCCTTGAAGCGGCGCGAAAAATAAGCAGAGGAATAGCCAAGCGCCAAGGCCGCAGAGGAAAGTGAAATCTCGCATTTGAAGTTTTTCTCGATATAGGCGTGCACGGCCTCGAAAAAATCGAGACTCTGCGCCGTTTTTTTCTCCCCCTCCGCATCCGAAAGCATAAGCTCTCGCAGAATGCAAAGCGCGATTTCTCCGCAAGCGTTGTTGACGGCGAGCGTATAGCCGAGCCGCCGCTCCCGATCCTCCGAAAGAAGCCGCTCGATCGCCTTCGCGAAAAACGGGTGATGCGCATCTCCCTCTTTCAAATAAGAGCTTTTCAGCCGCGCGCCTCGCAGAGAAACGGGCGGATGGATTTTCAGCACGCAGAGCTTGATTTGTCCGTTTTGAAAAAGTGAATGAATCTGATCGGGTAAAACGATAAGAATGTCACCCGTCTTTAATGTATAGTGCGTGTTTTCAACGGTCGCCGAAATTTCACCCTCCAAAACGAATAAAATTTCAAGTTCCTTGTGAAAATGCAAAAAATTATAGTCAAAATTCGTTCCTATTCCGATATATGGATAATCGATGCTTGCTTTATTGACGGATTCATTGATGGCTTTCATTGAATTCCTCCGAGAGATTGATTCCGTTTTTCATTATAGCACGTAAAAAATAGAAAGTCAATAAATGTCAAAAAATGTCCTATTATTATCAAAAAGTGCACTTTCTCAAGGCAGAAATGCGCACTATAATTATAATAAAAGCAAAAGTCTCAAAAAGGAGATCAAGGAATGGAAAACTTTCGCAAAATGGCAGAAGCGCTTGTCTCGAAAATGACCGTCGAGGAAAAGCTTTCGCAAATGAACTATGATGCCCCCGCCGTTGAGCGCCTCGGTATCCCCGCATACAATTGGTGGAGCGAGTGCCTGCACGGCGCGGCCAGAAACGGAACCGCTACCGTTTTTCCCCAATCCATCGGCCTTGCGGCAAGCTTTCACAAGGAGAGAATGCGCGAGGTGGCAAGCGTGATCTCCGACGAGATCCGCGCAAAGTATAACGAAAATAAAAAGCAGGGCTACACGGAGATCTATCAGGGGATCACAATGTGCAGTCCGAATATCAATCTTTTCCGCGATCCGCGCTGGGGCAGAGGGCAGGAGACATACGGCGAGGATCCCGTGCTCACGGCAATGATGGCCGTTGAATATGTCAAGGGCCTGCAGGGCGAGGGCAAGTATCGCAAAACCGATGCAACCCTGAAGCATTATGCCGTGCATTCGGGCCCCGAGGCAGACCGCCGCGGCTTCAATGTGGATATTTCCGAGGAGGAAATGCTTTCCACCTATCTGTATGCCTTCGAATACTGTATCAAAAACGCCGACCCTTCTGCCGTGATGTGCGCTTATAATGCGGTCAACGGCGAGCCCTGCGTGGCAAGTCCTTCGCTTCTTCAGCATTATCTGCGCGATCGGTTCGGCTTCAAGGGCTATGTGGAATCGGACGCCAACGGCGTGGAATATTTGAATAAATATCATAAAACTACGAAAAACGCAACCGAAAGCGCCGCTCTTGCCGCAAAGTCGGGCTGTGACCTCTGTATCGGAGATGCATACCGCGAGCTTCCCAAGGCCTATGCCGAGGGGATGATCGACGAGAAGAGCATTGACGAAGCCGTGATCCGCCTTTTCACGGCGCGCTTCCGTCTCGGTATGTTC
>JAZTWU010000159.1:0-45233 GCA_045636085.1 Eubacteriales bacterium | reverse complement strand
TCCAAGGCTTCCAACATCGGTCAGGTTGCTCAGTTCGCAGCAGCAGGTAAGGCAATCGGCAAGAAGAACCTTGCAGAGATCGCTATGTCCTACGGCTACGTTTACGTAGCACAGATCGCTATGGGCGCTGATATGAACCAGACCCTGAAGGCTCTGACCGAGGCTGAGGCTTACAACGGTCCCTCCATCGTCATCGGCTACGCTCCTTGTGAGATGCACTCCATCAAGGGCGGTATGGCAAACTGCCAGGCTGAGATGAAGAAGGTTGTTGAGACCGGCTACTGGCATATGTTCCGCTTCAATCCTTCCCTGAAGGCAGAGGGCAAGAATCCCTTCTCGCTGGATTCCAAGGAGCCCACGGGCAATTATCAGGACTTCATCGCAGGTGAGGCTCGTTACACCCGTCTTGCACAGCAGTTCCCCGAGAGAGCAAAGGAGCTCTTCGAGAAGGCTGAGCAGACTGCAAAGGTTAAGTATCAGAGACTCGTTGACCTCGTTGATTTCTACAATAAGTAATTTCTCGTAAGAGAAAAAACGGAGGGCTGCCGCGCTTTGCGGCAGCCCTTTGAATCACAAAAAACTTCTGAAAAGGATTTTTTCGTATGATAAAAAGAATGGGGGCGCTTTGCCTCTTTCTTTCCCTGCTTCTTTCCCTGCTCACCTCCTGCTCCGTGCCGAGGGAGAAGACCTATTATCAGTATTTCGATACGGTGATCACACTTTCCGCCGAGCAAATGCGAGGGGCGGATTTTGAAGCGCTTTGCACGGAGGCGGAGGCTGAGATCTCGAAATATCACCGCGCCTTGGATATTTACCACGAGTATGCGGGGGAGAACAATCTTCGAACCGTCAATCTCGCGGCAAAAAGAGGCGAAGCCGTGCGCGTTTCGCGCGAGCTTTTTGATTTTCTTTTGCAAGCAAAGGCTCTCTCCGAAGCAACGGGAGGGCATATGAATATAATGATGGGCGCCGTCACCTCGCTTTGGAATACGGCGCGCGAGAACGCCGCAGAGGGCGAGGCGGCGCTTCCCTCGGAGAATGCGCTCACCGAAGCGAAGGCGCATATTTCGATCGATTCGCTTGTGCTGGACGAGGAGAGCCTCTCGGTGCGCATCACCGATCCCAAGGCGAGCATCGATGCAGGCGCCTTTGGCAAGGGTTATGCCGCCGAGCGCGTGGCGGAGCTTCTTCGCGATCGCGGTGTGGAGCACGGCTTCGTTCTGGATTTCGGGGGCAATCTGCGCGTGATCGGAAGCCGCAACAGCGGCGAGCCTTTTCTCGCAGGGATCCACGATCCGAGTGCATCGTCGTCGGGGACGTTTGTTCTTCGCCTTCATCTTTCGGATGCATCTCTCGTCACCTCGGGGAGCTATTTCCGCTATTTTGAGATTGCAGGAGAGCGCTATCACCACCTGATCGATCCCGAAACGGCACGCCCCGCATCGCGCTTCGTCTCGGTTTCCGTATACGGCGCGGATAGCGGCATCTGCGATGCGCTCAGCACGGCGCTCTTCGTGATGGAGGAGGCGGAGGGCAGAGCGCTTCTTTCCACCCTTCAAGGCTATGAGGCGGTTTGGGTTACGGCCTCGGGCGAGGTCAGATGCACGCAGGGAATCGAGGCCTTGAAGGCAAATTAAGCCGTTATATAGGAAAAAGCACCAAGGGTACCGCCGAAAAAGCGGAAAAGGCCCTTGGAGCTTTTTTTATTTTCTCGTTTTGTATTGCATTGGCGTTATCCCCATATGCCGCTTAAAGACGGAGATGAAGTGCGAGTTATCGCAAAAGCCGCAAAGATATCCCGTTTGCGTGACCGAATGCGACAAGAGAAGCGTGAGGGATTTTGAGATCCTGTATTGATTCAGATATTCGTGAAGCGTGAGCGAAAGGTCCTTTTTGAAAACGCGGGAAAGAAAGGAGGTGCTCACGCCGAGTGCCTCTGCGATCTGCATCGCGGTGATGTTTTCGGCATAATGCTTTTCAATGTAGGCAAGCGCCTGCGCCGTGCGAAGAGAAAAGGCCGTTGCCTGCGGCTTTTCGGGGCTTAAATAGAGGCGGCAGAGAAGTGATAAAAATTCCACCACCTTGGCATAGGCCAAAAAGGCCTCCTCTCTTTGCAGGCTTTCCTCAATTTCGCGGCAGAGGCGGAATGCGGCCTCGCGGTTTTCGGGCGAGGGGCGGAGGAAGGGCGCGGTGCCCACCGCCGCATCCAGCAATCGGCGGATCAGAAGATCGCCGTCGGGAATCTGCGAGAGGGCTTCACAGCCGATATCAAATTCATAATAGTTGATATGCATATCCTTGTCGATACGGCCTGCGTGGATCTTCATAGGCGGAAAAAGATAGATGTCGCCGTATGCGGGAGAATGCAGAGCCCCGTCCGAAAAGACCGAAAAGGGGCTTTCGATAAAAACATTGATCTTGATATGATCGTGGATCACGAGATTTTTCTTTTTCCAATGCCCTGCGGGGGCATCGTAGTCAAAATGAGAAAATTGCAGGATGCGGCTCTCGCTTTCGCTCTGCACGATCGGCTTATGATCCATATTTTCGCCTCCGAGTTCACGATTTTTATGCTTTTTATAAAAAATTCTATTATTTTGTATAAATCTCAACTATAATTATAGCATAAACCTTTGTTTTGTCAAGAGAAAGGATGCGCTTTATGAAATATGAGGCTCTGCCGATCACGGAAAGGATCGAGCGCTTAAAGGATACCTATCGGGGACTGACCGTGCCGAAAATGGCCGATCCCTACCATCCGACGAAATATAAGCCGCACGCAACGGGCGACCGCCTTGTGACCTTGGGATACCTGCGCGGCTATGAAAAGCATAAGGATGCCGAAACCGTGCGCCTGCGCGCCTCCTATGCCGAGGCGGAGGAGCTTTACCTGTCAAAGCCGCAGATCTATGACGGAGAGCTTTTGCTCGGCCACCTCTATTTGCCCGACTATACGGAACAGGAGCAGGCGGAATACGATCGGCTCTGCGAGAAATTTTCTATGTCGGCGCATACGCTTTCGGAGCGCCCGCCGCGCAAGGATCATATCGGCCTTGATTTTGAAAAGCTTCTTCGCTTGGGGCTTCGCGGCTTGCGCGAGCAGATTCTTTCGCAGATGGAGGCGATCGATTTTTCCTCAGAGTGCTATCCTGCGCTTGAGGGGGCGCGCCGATTCGAATTTTATCAATGCTGTCTTATCGAATTGGATGCGCTTTCGGATCTTGCCGCAAGATATTCCGCCGAGGCGATCCGCCTTGCGGGGGAGCGGGAGGAGCCGAGAAAAAGTGAGCTTTTGCGGCTCGGAGAAATGCTGAAAAAGGTGCCCGAAGCACCTGCTGAAAGCTTTTACGAGGCCGTGCAGAGCGTGCAGTTTTTCCTGTCCACGCTTTTCGGGCTCTATCCCTTGGGGCGCCCCGATCGCTATTTGTATCCTTATTATAAGAGGGATATTGAGAGCGGTGCGCTCACGCCCGCATTCGCACAGGAGCTGATCGATAATTTCTGCCTTTGCATTTCGGATCGCGTCTTCACGAGAGCGGCCTGCGGCTTTATCGTTGGCGGCAGGGATGCGGATGGCGCTTTGGTGGAGAACGATCTGACCTATATGTTTTTAACCGCGCTTGACCATCTGCGCCTTCCCGACCCAAACGGCGCCTTGGCGGTCTCTTCCGAAACGGGGGATGAAATTCTTTCCTATGCGGCCAAGATCCTCTCGCAAGGGGCAACGCATCCTGCGTTTTATAACGACGATGCCATCGTTTCCTCTCTCGTGAAAAATTACGGCGTTTTGCCGAAGGATGCCGCGAATTATATCCATTCCACCTGCGCGGAAATTTCCGTCATCGGGAAATCCAAGTCGCACACAACGCCGTTTACGGTGGATCTTCCAAGGCATCTTTGCGAGGTCGCAGGGGAAGGGGAGGCGGCGGATTTTGAAACGCTTTATCGAGGGTATCTTGCACGGCTGAAAAGCAAGGTGCAGCTTCGCATAAAGAATTATGCCCTTCGCATTCTGGAGGCGGCGCGCATCGGAAACGAGGCGATGCGCATTTGCGCGCTTGTGGACGATTGTATTGCGCGCGGCAGGAGCATTTATGAGGGCGGCGAGAGATATACCTTTATTCAGCCGATCTTCGTCGGCTTTGCAACGGCGGTGGATTCTCTGGCGGCGATCTCGCAGATCGTTTATAAAGAAAAACGGCTTTCGCTTTCCGAGTTTTTTAAAATTACAGAAAATAATTTTGAGGAAAATGAAGCACTTCGTGCTTATATTGTAAACAAAATTTCGCATTATGGCAATGATGATGCCGCCCACGATGCTTTGGCGGCGCGTTTTATAAAAGATATTGAAGAAATTTCCAAGGGCGTTTCGCTTCGGGAGCATATAATGCCGGGCACCTTCAGCTATATCAATCACGCAAGCCTCGGTGCCAAAATGGGCGCCACCTTTGACGGCCGCCTCGCGGGCATCTCCTATTCGGATGGATGCGGCCCCGTGCAGGGAAGAGATGTAAACGGCCCCACCGCGATGCTCCTTTCCCTGACCTCCTTCGATCAGAGCAGGATGCTCGGCGGAATGGTTGTGAATATGAAGTTCGGAAAAGAAAATCTTTCGGGAAAGGGGGCCGAGAACTTCGTCTCGCTTCTACGCGCCTTTATGGCGCGGGGCGGTCTGGAGCTTCAGGTCAACGCCGTGGATCGCAAAACGCTTCTCGACGCGATGGAAAACCCCGAGGCGCACAGGGATCTGATCGTGCGCATCGGGGGATATAGCGACTATTTTACGCGCCTTTCAAAAACGCTTCAAAGAGAAATTCTGGAGAGAACGGAGTATTGACCTTGGAGGGATTGGTTTTTCACATTCAACGGTTTTCAACGGACGATGGAGCGGGCATTCGCACCTGCGTTTTCCTCAAGGGATGTCCTCTGCGGTGCGCGTGGTGCCATAACCCCGAGGGGATCGCACCCATTCCCGAGATCTCCCTAATTCGGGAGGGCTGTATCGGATGCGGCGCTTGCGCTCTTGCTTGCCAAAGCGGTGCGCTCTCGGTGAAGGAGGGTGTGGCTGCGCTCGATCGCAAAAAATGCGCCCGATGCGCCCGATGTGCATCCGCTTGCCCCACGGGGGCGCTTTCTGTGATCGGAGAAAAAATGACCGTGGAGGCAGTGATGGAGAAGGTGCGCCGCGATCGGATCTTTTACGGAGAATGCGGCGGGCTGACGGTTTCCGGCGGTGAGCCGATGGCGCAGGCGGATTTTGTGATTGCGCTGTGCGAGGCGGCGAGGGCCGAGGGGATCTCGGTTGCCGTGGAGACGAGCGGCTTTGGAAGACGGGAGGATTTTGTAAGGCTTCTGCCCTTATGCGATCTTTTTCTCTTCGACTGCAAGGCATCCTCCGAGGATCATAGAAGGCTCGTCGGTGCAGAGGATAGCATAATTCTTGAAAATCTCGATTTTCTTTGCCGAAGCGGAGCTCGCATTCTCTTGCGGTGCCCGATCGTGGAGGGGGCAAATCTTTCGGAGGCCTTCATAGAAAAAATCACCGCGCTCGCAAAAAAATATCGGGCAATCGAAGCCGTTCAGTTGATGCCGTATCATAAGCTCGGATGCGAAAAGGGACTTTCTCTCGGCCGTGCGGCACAGCCCGTTTTTCAAGCCCCGAAAAAAGAAGCACTTTTTGAAATTGCAAGAAAAATCGAAGAAAAAAGCGGCAAACACACCTTTTTTCAATAAAAATCGCGCCCTCACTTTATCGGTGAGGGCGTGTTCTTTTTTATATTTACAGTGCGTATTTTTTCTCGAAGGCATCAAATTCGCGCTTGAAGGCACCGTTGTCTGCCTTGACCTCGGAGAGGTACTTGTGCAGATCCAGCGCATCGTGCGCAAGCTCGATGATGCATCCGCCCACATTGGAGCAATGGTCCGAAACACGCTCGAAGTTATTGAGCAGGTCGGAAAGAACGAAGCCGTGCTCGATGGAGCACTCGCTCGTTTGCAGACGGCGCACGTGGTTGGCCTTGATCGTGTCCTTCAGCTCGTCCACCACCTGCTCGAGGGGCTCGATCTTGGCGGCGATGGAGAGGTTGTTTTCGCAGAATGCCTGCTCGCTGATGTCGAGGATCTCGTTGATTGCCGAGATCATAACCGAAAGCTCGCGCTGTGCCTCCTGCGAGAAGCTGAGCTTCTTTTGGCGGATCTCCTCGGCGGATTCAACGATGTTGACCGCGTGGTCGGAAATACGCTCAAAGTCTCCGATGATATGCAGAAGCTTCGTCAGCTGGCGGTTGTCCGCATCCGTGAGGGATTCTGCCGAGATCTTAACGAGATAAGAGCCAAGCTCGTCCTCGTATACATCGGCCTTGGATTCCAGATCGCGAATAAGATCCGCTTCGCTCTCCTCGTAAGCCGAGATCAGCTTCATAGACTTGCGAAGTGCGGTGCAGGAAATGCCTGCCATCGTACGCGTTACCTCGGTTGCGCGGGCAACGGCGATGGCGGGAGTTGTAAGAAGACGGGGATCAAGAAGCTTGGAGGGCGCATCGTCGGATTCCTTGTCCTTGACGACGAGGATCGCAAGCTTTTCAAGATATTTTGCGAAGGGGAAGAGAAGTCCGACGGCAAGGATCTTGAAGATCGTGTGCACGGCGGCAATGCCCCACATATCGATCGTTGCGCTCACAAAGGCGAACTTTGCAAAGAAATTCACGATATAGAAGGCGGTGAGCCAGAAAACAACGCCGATCACATTGAAGAAGAGGTGCGCCACGGCGGCACGCTTACCGTTTTTATTCGCGCCAATGGCGGAGAGCATTGCGGTCACGCAGGTACCGATGTTCTGGCCGAGAATGATCGGGATCGCCGTGCCGAAGGTGATGGCGCCCGTGGTGGAGAGAGACTGCAAAATACCGATCGAGGCGGAGGAGGACTGCACGATCGCGGTCAGCACCAAGCCTGCAAGAACGCCGAGGATCGGGTTTTCAAACATCGTGAGGATCGAATGGAAGGCCGCATCGTCCTTGAGACCGCCAACCGAGTCGCCCATCATATCCATACCGACCATCAGAACGGCAAAGCCGATGAGGATGGTGCCGATGTCCTTTTTGCGGCTACGCTTGGAGAACATAATGAGAGCCACGCCGATCACGGCAACGATGGGCATCCAGGAGGAGGGCTTGAGCCATTTCAGCGCGCTTACGGCCGCAGAGCCGCCCGCACCGAGACCCGAAAGACCCGTGATCCAAGCCGTCACGGCAGTTCCCACATTTGCGCCCATAATCACGCTGATTGCCTGAAAGAGCGTCATCGTGCCCGAGTTCACGAAGCCAACGACCATGACCGTCGTCGCGGAGGAGGATTGAATGATCGCCGTCACGCCAAGACCGAGGATGAAGCCGCGGAAGGGGCTGGAGGTCATTTTACTGAGTGTCGTTTTCAATCCCGAGCCTGCGCTCTTCTTGAGCGCATTGCCCATTGCGTCCATACCGTAAAGAAAGAGGGCAAGTCCGCAAAAAAGAGAGAGTATGTCAAAAATATCCACAGTTTTCGTTTCCTTTCAATATATGTATTTAGGTGGAGAAAGCAGAGGAGGGAATCATTCGGCAATTTCGCCGACATCGGTGAGCACGATGCTGGGGCTATACGCGAATTTATTCATCGTTTCCGTATCCGTAACGCCCGAGAGCACCAGCACGGTATCGATTTCGGTTTCCACGCCCGCCACGATGTCCGTATCCATACGGTCGCCGATGATGGCAACATCGGCGCGATGATAGCCGAGCTTATTCTTTGCGTGGCGCATCATCAGGGGGTTGGGCTTGCCGACGTAGTAGGCCTGCTTGCCCGTGGTGAGCTCGATCGGCGCCATCAGCGCGCGGCAGGCGGGAATGATGCCCTTTTCGGAGGGCGCGGTCATATCCGTATTCGTTCCGATCAGCTTTGCGCCGCTAAAAACGAGCTGCACGGCTTTTTCGATCTTTTCATAATTTAAGGATCTCGTTTCGCCGAGCACAACGTAGTCGGGGTTCACATCGTTCATCGAGAGACCTGCCTCGTAGAGCGCGTTCGTCAGTCCCGGCTCGCCGATGGCGTAAACCGAGCCGCCGGGGCATTGCGCCGCGATAAAGGATGCGGTCGCGAGAGCGCTCGTATAGAAATGCTCCTCGCCAACCGTGAGGCCGAGGCGGGAAAGCTTTTGCGCCAGCTCCTTGGGGGATCTTTCGGAGCTATTGGTCAAAAAGAGGAAGTCCTTGCCCGTTGCGTGCAGCCAATCGAGGAATTTCTTTGCGCCGGGGATCAGGCGGTTTCCGTGATAGATAACGCCGTCCATATCACAAATAAAGGCGCGCTTTTCTCTTAACTGTTCGATGGTAATTTTTTTGAGACTTTGCATATTTTCTCCTTTTTTAAAGAATAAAATGTATGTTTTGGAAACAATAGTTGTCAAATCAAGGCTTGTCCGTTCACGAAAAGGCGGAATCTCAAGCCGAGCATCAGCGCCGCCTTGCGGCAAAGAAGCATTCTTTCCGTGAAGATCTCGAAGTATTCGAGCACTGAGCTGATTTCGGTATCGATTGAAAGCGAAAGGCGAACCTCGCCGGCCTCCTTATCAAAGGAGAGCGCGGAATCGGTGACGGAATAATTCACGCGATCGTGAATATCGCTTTCCATATCTCTTGCATCCCGAACGCGCGTGCGGCGCACGTCGGATTTATCTGCGAGGATCAAGGCCGCCGCCAAGGGGCTGACGGGAGAGCCCGAGCCCTCGTCGTGGTTTCCGATCGCGCTGACGATGGGGGCAATCTCCTCGGGGGCAAAGCCGCGCTCCGAAAGAAGCGTGAATGCAAGGATGGCACCGCTCTGCGAGTGATCAATGCGGTTCACGATATTGCCGATGTCGTGCAGATAGCCCGCAATGCGCGCAAGCTCCTGCGTTTTTTCATCATAGCCGAGAAAGCGGAGAAGGCGGGCGGCATCCTCTGCCACGCGCGTTATGTGCGCAAAGCTATGCTCGGTGAAGCCGAGGGCCGAAAGCATACTGTCGGCGGCTTCGATATAGGTGCGGATCGCGGGATCCTTTTTCAGTTGCTCATACGAAAGCATATGCGACCTCCGTTTTTTATTTTTTTGAAAAAATAAGCCATTTTTTCCCATCATACCTATTATACTAAAAAAAACAAGGGAATGCAAGATGTTTTTGCAAAAAAAACCGTAGCGCGCGCACCTTTGCCGTCTCTTTGCTCCGTGCGCGGGGGCGCGCAGGTTTTATTTTGTGATTAATTCCCTAAAAAAAGACGAAGTCGGGCGAAAAGTTATGAAAAAAGTCAATTGACATTTTTGAAAGTTGTGCTAAAATAAAATATGATAAAGTATTTTAGAGCGAGGATGAAGAAAAATGAAGCTGCTTTCGAGGCGAACGGATCTGGACCTGACGAACGGCCCGATTTTTAAAACCATCGTTTTGTTTGCTATGCCCCTGATTTTGGCAAATTTCGTTTCGATGATGTTTGATGCGATGGATCTGATGGTGCTTTCCTGGTTTGCGCACGGCTACGAGGTCGCTTCCGTTGGCACAACCTCCTCGCTCACGCACCTTCTCGAAAATCTTGCAACGGGACTTTGCGTCGGCGTCAATATCGTTTTGGCGCGCTTGCTCGGAGAAGGGAACCACGCCCGCGCACAGAAGGTGATTTCCACGGCGATCCTCACGAGCGTTGGCCTCGGCCTTGTGATCGCTCTGATCGGCGGCTTTATCTCCCGCCCCTTCCTGGTTTTGACGGATTGCCCCCCCGAATGCATTGACGATGCAACGCTTTATGCGACCTTCTATTTCCTCGGAATGCCGCTCCTTCTGCTTTATCATTATGCGGCGGCGATCATCCGCGTCGGCGGAGACAGCCAGCGCCCGCTTTACTATATGCTGATCGCAGGCGTTTGCAATCTTTCGTTGAACACGGTGTTTTGTGCGATCCTTCCGCAGAAGGTGATGGCGGTTGCGTTGGCAACGGCGCTTTCCAAGGGACTTGCGGCCTTTCTTGCGCTTCGCCATCTTGCCGCTTCCGCGAAAAAGCGCAAGGCCGGAGAGGCGCAAGCATTGGCAAGCAAGGCCTGCTACTGGGATGTCAAGCAGACCTGCTTTGATTTTGATTCCTTCAAAACGATGATTCTCTACGGACTTCCCACGGCGATCACCTCCTGCCTCTATCCGATCGCCAATATGCAGATCGCATCCGGCATCAATTCCTACGGTGCGGATTTCGTTGCGGGAAGCACGGCGAGCCAGCAATATGAAAAAATGCTCGGCTCCTATAATGTCGGTCTTGCCGCCACGGCTCTGACGATGATGGGACAAAACCTCGGCGCGAAAAAGCCAAAGCGCGTATATCGCACCTTCTTCAGCGTTTTGATTTTGGAATTCATCCTCGTGCTTGGCACGGCAACGGTCATTTATTCCTTCGGCGAATCGCTAATTCCGATCTTTGCGGGCAACAATGCCGCGGCAATCGAGGCGGGTATGCTCCGCATGAGCATTATGCTTTTTTCCTATGCAATTCTGCATACGCCCCTTGGACCGACGATTCAGGCCTTCGGGTATCCGACGCTGCAGACTGCGATCAATATTGCGGGCATTCTTGGCGTTCGCACGCTCTGGATGCAGTTCGTTTACGGAAAACTTGTTCCGCAAACGCCTGCCGCGGTCTTTATGAGCTTCCCCGTTTCCTACATATTCACGACCGCCTGCTACGCTGTCTGCGTGCTGGTGCTCCTTCTTCGCTATCGCAAGGGAAAATATAAGGAAAAGGTTTGATTTTTCGGTAATCGGTTATGACTTTCTACGAAAGGAAGGGTATCTTCGTATGCTCCTTGCAAGCAAGAAACACCTGAATATAACGGAGGGGCCGCTTTTCTCCTCGATGGTTTCCTTCACGATCCCTCTGATCCTATCCAATCTTTTCTTCGCTCTTTATCATGCGGTGGATATGGGAGTTTTGGCGCGCTTTGCCGTTGGCACGGAGGTGGCCGCCGTTGGCGCGACCTCTGCGCTCACCTCGCTCTTTTTAAATTCGGCCGTCGGCCTCGGTGCGGGCGCGAATATCATTCTTGCAAGATGCTTCGGAAGCAAGGAAAAGGATCGCGCGCAAACCGTGCTTTCCACCTCGATTCTCACGGGTGTTTTCCTTGGCATTGTGCTTGCCGCGATCGGCGCGCTTTTGGTTCCGTCCTTCCTGGCTTGGACGAATTGTCCCGCGGATTGCTATGCGGATGCAAGGCTCTATGCCATCATCTATATTATCGGAATGCCCGCTTATCTCGTCTATAACTATGCAGCATCGGCCATTCGCGTTTCGGGAGACAGCAAGCATCCGCTTTACTATATGATCATCGGCGGATTTACCAACCTCGTGCTCAATATCCTTTTCTGTATCATTTTACCCTATAAGGTGCTTGCGGTTGCGATCGCAACCCTGATCTCCAATGCGCTTAGCGCCTGCCTTTGCCTGCGCCGTCTTGCCACGGTGGACGGAATTGCGCATTGGGACACCAAAAAAATCCGCTTCGATTTCAGAACCTTCGGGAAAATGATACAGTACGGCTTCCCCGCGGCCCTGACGAGCATGCTGTATCCGATCGCAAACCTGCAGATCCAGTCCGCGATCAACTTGCACGGCACGGCCGCCATTGCGGGAAACACGGCCTCCGCCCAGTATGAAAGCATCGTTAACAATGCCTGCGCGGCTCTGACCTCCACGGCGATGACCTTCCTTGGGCAGAATATCGGCGCAAAAAAGCCGAAACGCGTGTATCGCTCCTTCTTCTATGCGCAAGCAATGGAGAGCACGATAGCGATCGTGCTTTCGTTGACCTTCTTTATCTTCGGCCGTCAGCTTTTGCCGATCTTCACGGGCGCGGATGCCGAGGCCGTCAATCAAGGAATGATCCGCATGCAATACGTTCTGCTTTTCTATCCCTTCGCGATGACTATATTCGGCACCACCCTGCAGGCCTTCGGATACCCCGGAATACAAACCACGATCAACCTGATCGGTATTTTCGGCTTCCGCACGGTATGGATGCAGTTTATATACGGAAAAATTCTGCCTGACACGATTGAAAATCTCTATCTTTGCTATCCTATTTCCTTCACCGCGGTGCAAGTTGTGACGGGAGGACTGGCGGCTCTGGTGCTTCTGCGCTATCGCAAGGGCGTATATAAGAAAAATATCTGAAGAAATTCCGCACAGGATAAAAGAGGAACCATATGAACACACAAAGCGTGAAGCGGCGCAGTATTTTTTCCCGCCGCACGGATCTGGATTTAACGAGCGGACCGCTTTTTAAAACGATCGTTCTGTTTTCGCTGCCGATCGTTCTTGCCAATATTGTAACCACGCTGTTTTCCGCCGCGGATATGATGGTGCTCTCCTGGTTTGCCATTGGAAACGAGATCGCCTCCGTTGGCGCAACGAGCAGTATCATTTCGCTTTTCACGCAGTTTGCCATTGGCCTTTGCGGCGGCGTGAGCATTGTGCTCGCCCGTCTGATCGGGCAGGGGGATGAGAGAAATTCCCGTCTTGTGATTGCAACGGCGATCTATACCGCCTTTGGCATGGGACTTGTCCTTGCCCTTCTCGGAACGACGCTTGGGCGCACCGTGCTCGTCTTTATGAATTGCCCCGAGGAATGCCTCGCGGATGCTACGCTTTATGCCGCCATTTATTTTATCGGCGCGCCATTTTTGCTTTTAAATCAGTACGGCTCCACGATCCTGCGCGTTTCGGGCGATAGCGAGCGTCCGCTTTTCTATATGCTCATATCGGGCACCTGCAACGTGGTGCTGAACACCGTTTTCTGCATTGTTTTGCCGAGAAAGGTCGTTGCCGTTGCGCTGGCAACGCTGATCTCGCAGGCGCTCGGCGCATTCCTGGCTCTGCGCCGCCTGCTCGTTTCGGAAGGCATCTGCCGCTTTGATATCAAAGGGAAGTGCTTTGATTTCAGCGCCTTTAAAAAGATCATTCTTTACGGACTGCCGACAGCCTTGACCACCGCGCTTTATCCGATCACCAATGTGCAGATCCAGTCCGCGATCAACTTGCACGGCACGGCCGCCATTGCGGGCAATACCGCCGCGATCCAATACGAAACCATCGTTGGTACGGCGGGCGGCGCTGTGACCACCGCTGCATTGACCGTGATCGGCCAGAACCTCGGTGCAAGGAAAAAGGAAAGAGTGTACCGCGCCTTCTGGTATAGCTGGGCTCTTTCGGTCGCCGTAACGGCATCGCTTGCCGTGAGCTTCTATATTTTCCGCGAGCCCCTGCTTTCCATTTTCGTTGCGGGAGATCCCGACTCGATCGCGCAGGGCGCGGTGCGTATGAAGTATGTGGCACTCTTCTATATCATTTCGCATAATCCCATGGCTTCCACGATTCAGGCCTTCGGGCGTCCAACACTGCAAACCGCGATCAATGTGGCCACGGTCGTTGGCCTGCGAACGCTCTGGATGCAGTTCGTTTATCCTTATAGAGCAACGCTGGATACGCTCTATTTTTGCTATCCGCTCTCTTATCTTGTGAATTTTGTTCTTTATGTGCCGATCATTGTCGTGCTTTTCGTGAGGCTGAAAAGGGATAAGATCCGCTATAAGATCTGATTTCTTCTTCGCTCTCTGCTTTTCGGCTTTCCTTCAGGGCGGCCGTCGGACGTTCATTTTTTGATTTTTCCAAAAGGAAGTGTAGCTATGCTTTTAGCAAAAAGAAAGGATCTGGATCTGACGGGCGGCCCCCTCTTTTCCACGATGATCCGCTTTGCCATCCCGCTTCTTGTCGCCAATCTGATCAGCACGATGTTCCACGCGGTGGATCTTATGGTGCTTTCCTGGTTTGATGCGGGAACGGCGGTTGCCGCCGTTGGCGCAACCTCGTCCGTCAACGGGCTTTTTTCGCAGTTCAGCGTTGGGCTTTGCGTCGGCGTCAATATCATTCTCGCGCGCCTGCTCGGAGAGGGAGACCGCGAGCGCGTGCGCAAGGTGGTTTCCACGGCGATCCTCACGGGTGCCCTGCTCGGCTCTCTGATTGCGATCATCGGCCTTGCGGCCGCAGAGCCCTTTCTTCTGCTCACGGACTGCCCCGAGGAATGCTTTTCGCAGGCGGCCTTGTATTCGAGACTGTATTTTCTCGGAATGCCGTTTATTCTTATCTATTATTATGCGGCCGCCGTGATCCGCGTTTCGGGAGATAGCCAAAGCCCGCTTCGCTATATGGTCATCTCCGGCTCGGCCAACCTCGTATTGAATTTTATCTTCTGCCTGCTCTTTACGCAGAAGGTTGCCGCCGTTGCATTGGCAACGATGCTTTCTCAGGTGCTGGGCGCCTATCTTTCGCTCCGTCGGCTTTCAAAATCGGAGGGGGCTTGCCGTTGGAATATAAGGAAAATCATTTTCGATTTTGCATCCTTTAAGAAAATGCTCTGGTATGGTCTTCCCACGGCAATCACGAATATGGTGTATCCCTTGAGCAACCTTCAGGTGCAAACGGCAATGAATGGCTTCGGTGCGGATTTCCTCACGGGAAGCGTTGCCTGTATGCAGTATGAAAATATCGTTGCCAATGCAGGCTCCTCCTTTTCCGCCACGGCGCTCACCTTTATGGGGCAGAATATCGGCGCCGGCAAGAAGCCGCGTGTGTATCGCGCGTTCTATTATATGCTTTTTGTGCAGTTTCTCGTAACCTTCGGGGGAAGCTGCATCGTGCTTTTATTCGGCAAGCAATTCGCGGCACTCTTCGGTGCGGGAAGCGGCGTTGCGCTGGAGACGGCTCTGCTTCGTATGCGCGTGGTGCTGATGGCGTATTTCATCGTGCAAACGCCGCTTGGCGCCGCCATTCAGGCATTCGGATTTCCGCAGCTGCAAACGGCCGTGAACCTTGCGATCACGCTGGGGCTTCGCACGGTGTGGATGCAGTTTGTTTACGGAAAGCTGATCGCGCCCACGCCTCTGAATCTCTTCCTCTGCTATCCCATTTCGTACAGCGTTATCGCCTTAATCTATATTCCGATCGCGGTCGTGCTCTTTTACCGCTACGCCAAGGGAAAACTCAACGAAAAGATCTAAAACAAAGATAAGGAAGCTTTAAGATGACCGAAGTAAAAGCCTTGAAAAAGAAGGCAGTTTATAAGGATCCGATCACGGAGGGGCCGATTTTTTCCTCCATTCTGATCTTCGTGATTCCAATCATCCTCTCCAACGTGATGCAAACGCTCTTCAACGCGGTGGATATGGCGATGGTGAATTTCTTTTCCGTAACGGGCACGGAGGTTGCCTCCATCGGATGCACCAACCCTCTTTTAAATTTCTTTAAAAATCTTTCCATCGGTATTTCGGTGGGAACGAGCATCCTTCTTGCTCGCTATCTCGGAGCGAAGGAAGAGGATAAGGCAAAGAAAACGGTGAGCGCCTCCGTGCTTGCCGCGCTTCTGATCGGCGTTGTGATCGCGGTTTTCAGCATTTCGCTGATGGCAACCTTCCTCACGATGATGCATTGCCCCGACGAATGCTATGACGAGGCTTGGCTTTATGCTATCGTGAATATGGCGGGAATGCCCGTGCTTCTCCTTTACAACTACTGCGCGGCCATTCTGCGCGCCACGGGAGACAGCAAGCGCCCGATGTACTATATGCTCCTTTCGGGCGGTCTCAACGTGGTTTTGAACCTCGTGTTCTGCCTTGCGCTCCCCTCGAAGATCCTTGCCGTCGCGCTGGCAACGGTGCTTGCGCAGGTGGTTGGCGCCGCGATGCTTCTTTTTCGCCTCTTCCGTATGGACGGGCCCTGCCGCATCACGCTTTCCGATCTTCGTATGAATTGGCAATGCTTTTTCAAGATCCTGCGCTACGGTCTTCCGAGCGGCCTTTGCACGGCGCTTTTCTCGGTTTCGAATATTCTGATCTATGCGGCGCTGAACGAATACGGCGCGGATACGATGGCGGGTGAGAGTGCCGCCGCCCAGCTTCAGATGATCATTCTTGCGATCAATTCCGCCTATCACGTGGCCGCGCAGACCTTTATCGGCCAGAATATCGGCGCGGGCAAGCCCGATCGCGTGCGAAAGAGCTTCTGGTACTGTGCGCTGATGCTTTTCGTGCTCTCCTTCTCGCTTGGCGTTCTGATGACGGTCTTCGTCGAGGCCTTCCTTTATCCCTTCGTCGGAACGAATGCCGAGGCCATTTATTGCGGAACGATTTCCACCTTCTATCTTGCGTTTTTCTTCTTCCTTTACTGCACGCCCTTGGCTGCAACGATTCAGGCCTTCGGGTATCCGATACTGCAGATGGTCGTCAACCTTCTCGGCGTGCTCGGCTTCCGTACCGTATGGATGCAGTTCTTCTATTACGGCGGAATTTTGCCGCACGAGCTTTCCTCGATCTATCTTTGCTATCCGATCTCTTATATCCTTCTGGATGTCGTTTATATTCCGATCACCGTTTATCTTTTTGCAAAATATAAAAAGGGAAGACTGAAAAAAGATCTTTAAAATCCAAAAAAGGAGAAAAAATATGATCCATTCCGTTTTGATCATTGGCCAATCCAATATGGGGGGGCGCGGCTTTGCCGGTGAGGTGGAGCCTATTCCGAATCCGGATGAGGCGCTGAAGGTTTTGCGCAACGGGCGCTGGATCCCGATGTATTGCCCCGTCAATCCCGATCGTAGAACATCGGGCGTCAATCTTGCGGAAAGCTTCGCGAAACGCTATCACGATGAAAAGGGCGTTGACGTTGGTATCATTCCCTGCGCGGACGGCGGCACTTGCCTTGATCAATGGGCGGTTGGCGGTCTGCTTTTTGACCACGCCTGCTATATGGCGGAGCTTGCAAGCCGCACCTCCACGATTGTTGCCGTGCTCTGGCATCAGGGCGAGAGCGATACCAGCGAGCAGAGAGCACCCTTTTATGAAGAAAAGGTGATGAAAATTTTCGGTGCGCTTCGCCGCCGCTTGAATCTCTATGACGTTCCCTTTATTGTTGGCGGACTTGGAGACTTTACTTATAATTTTTATCCGCTGGAGCGCGCACCTTATATCAAGATTGTAAATGATACTTTGCAAAATCTTCCCAAAAAGGATAAAATGATCGGATTTGCCTCGGCCGAGGGACTGCTTTCCAATCCCGATAATCTTCATTTTTCCGCTCCTGCCCTTCGCGAATTCGGACTTCGCTATTACGAGGAGTTTTTGAAGCTTGAGGATAAGAATAAGGTCTTTGAGGAGAAGCCCGACGAGCTCGGCGCGATCCGCAACGAGATCGAATATCTGTAAAAAAACAAAGCTTTTTTCTAAAAGGAGTCCATATGCTGATTCATACCGAGCCGAAAACGGAGGCCGAGGCGGCCGTTCTCGAAAGAAGCCTTCAGCTGACCGAGCTCGTCTTCACGCCCGTGCGAGAGCTTCCGACCTATATGCGCGATAAGGGAAGCTGCTGTCTTCCCGCAGGCAAGCCCCTGAAGGGCTTCCCTTATGCCTCCACGGAAAAAACGGATTCCTTTATCACGGAAAACGTTTCGATCGAGAGCTTTCTTTCGGCCATCGATAATCCCGATAGCAAGCTGTATCAGCCCGGACAGGCGCAGTATTATGCCTGCAATTTCGGTATCGTTTGCAACGGCCTTGTGCGCTATGCACTCGGCATTCCTTACCGCGTGAGCACCGCGAAATGGGAAACCATACCCGGAATGCGCCGCATTGCGGATCACGGATGCTATAAGGCCGAGGATATCCGCCTTCTGGACGTTCTCTATGCCTTTGGCGAGGGAAGAAACCACGTGGCGCTTATCACGGATATCGTGAAGGATGAGAGCGGCGCCGTTCTCTTCATTGAGGTATCGGAGGCGATCCGCCCCACCTGCGCAAGAAGAAGCTTCACCCCGATGGAGTTTTTCGAAAAATACGCGCTCTTCCATCTGGATCGCTACGATCGCATCGAGAGCGTTCTGCCCCTCGATATGCGTGTGGATGCGCTTGTTAAGGATTATAAGCCGCCGGAAAATCCGCCGAAAATCGCGGTGGACAACGGAAATTATTCGAACTACCGTCTTGGTGAGAGCGTTTTGCTTTCCACCTTCCTTGAGGGGGAGGGCGAGGTGGAGCTGATCGAAAACGGCGAGATTTGGCAAACCTTCAAGGTCTATGGCCACGCGATGATCACGCTTTCACCCGCGCGCGGCTATTACGAGCTTCACTTAAAGGGAACGGATGAGAGCGTTTATTTCGGCGTTGTCGGTGCAGAAACGAGCTATGAGATCTCGGATGGCTATATCACCGTGAAGGCCGATCCCTGCGACGGCGAAAGCCGCATCCATTATATGGATTTCCGCTCCAACGGCCATAGCCCCAGCCCGCTTGCAAAATACGAGGAGCTGACCGAGGAGGAAAAGGATAGCGGCGTGATCACGCGCAAAATTCCCGAGAATGCCGGCAGCTTCAAGGTCTATTATAAAAACGAATACGGCGTTTGGACGCATCCGCTGACGCCGATCGAAAGATAAAAACAACAAAAAAACGGCCGCTTGATTGCCCTTTCGGTACCAAGCGGTCGCTTTTTTTTAGTTTTTCTGCATAATGAAGTCGATGGCCTTTTCGAGATCCAGCGCCTTGAAGGAGAGCTTTGTCACCTCGTCGAAATAATCCTTGCCCGTGAGCTTGAAGATCGCCAAGGCGGCCTCGGGCATCGTTTCACCGTAGCTTTGCCAAGGAAAGTTTACTTTTTCCACGGCTTCGCGCCATATCATAAAGGATGCGGCGGCATAGGCATTGGAGGAGGAGGTGAAATGGGCGTGCACCAAAAGGTCGGTGTTTTTGTATCTGTCGTTATAAACGACCTCGTCCTTCACCGAGCCGATCGCGTAGCATTCCTCCTGGCAGGCGGGCCAGGAAATGCCGTCCGTGTGCTGAAGGTTGCCGCAGGGGGCGCTCACCCAGATATTCATTTTGCGAAGCCGAGCGAGGGCTTCGTCCAGCACGGTGGGGCAGGGCTGAGTATGAGGCTTATCGTCCAGCGCGGAGAGGTTGACGGCGGTGATGTTGTATTTTTTTGCATTCTCGGCAACCCAGGTCAAGGCCTTTGTAAGCGTGAGATCCTCGCCCTCGATCTTCGGCAGGTGCACGACCGTGCAGGATCGGATCTGCGCGGTTTGATTGCGGTAGGCAATGCCGCAAAGGCCGCGGTAGCAAAGCGAGGAGGGGTAGCCAACGGTCGTTCCGTGATAGCCGGGGGGAACGTGGGAGGGATCGTCGTTTTCCTCGTAAACATTATAGGAGGCGATCACCTTTTTGCCCCAAGGATGCACCGTTTGCCATTCGGGAACGGTGAGGTCGCATCCGTCGTCCACGATGGCGAGCGTTTGTCCCTCTCCGAAGGTGAGAATACCGTCGTATTTTTCCCAGACGCGCGTCACGCCGATGGATTCGAAATGCTCCTTATTATAAGGGGTGCGAAGACCGCTGTCGGTTTTTCCTGCCGCATCGATCTCAAGCCCCTTTTCGATTCCGCTCAAATTGCTCATTTTCGTTTTTCCTTCTTGATTGCGTATTTTGGGATTATTCTCCGTCGTCCTCGATTTCGGAGAGCATCACCTTTTTGATCACGGTGGCGGAAAGGATAAAGCCCGTCCCATAGGAGTGATAATAGGCGCAGAGGAAATAGTCCTTATCGGCAAAAACGGCGGGGTAGCAATAGGCCTCCTTGCGGTCATCCTCGAGAAGGAACATTTTTGCCGGCACGGTCAGAAGATTGCCGAGGAATTTTTCTCCCTTGCCGTCCACGACGGCGCAGGCAAGCGGCGTGCGGGTGAAGTTCTTTCGCACATTGGTCAGGGGCGTCGGCGGAACGGGGTTCCAGACGGCGAGAGTTTTTCCGTTTTGCAGATGGCGCATATGCATCGGCGAGCAGGCACCCGTGAAGAAAAGGGAGGGCGCGGGGGTTGTGAAGGTTTCGCCGCCGTCCTCGGAAAGCGAAAGAAATTGGCAGGATGCATCCGTGCGCGAGAAGGCGAGGATCCTTTCATTTTCGATCTCAATCACGCCGGTTTCCTGAAGCCCGGAGCTGACGGATGCGCAGGGGTTTTCATAGCGGACGGGAAATTTTTTAAAGGTTTTTCCGTCGTCATCGGAATAAAAATATTCCGTGATGCCGCGAAGGGAAATGTTTCCGTCCTCGCCGTAGGGGTGATCGTTGGAGGGAATAAGAATGCGCCCCGAGGAAAGGCGGATCACGCGCGCGTTTTCAAAAACGCTGTACTGTATGCCCTCGGTGCAGTTGATCGGCTCGGAGAAGCTTTCGCCGTCCTTGGTGCGCGTGAGCATCAGGCGCATATAGATTTTTCCGCCCTCGCTCATATATTTTTCGCCGTAAAACATTCCGATCTCGCCGTTTTGCATTTTGAGAAGAGAAACGCTCATACGGTTCACAACATCCTCTCGCGGAGCAACCAGAACGCGGCGGCCGCCAAAGCTTTCGCCCTCGTCTGAGGAGAAAACGGCGGTGATCTGCGAGGGGGCGTGGTCGTGTGGATTGTCGCTGTAATATTCGGAATAAGCAAACATAATTCTGCCGTCGGGCAGGCGGATAAAGTCACCCTCGCCGTTTCTTGGATTGTTCTTCGTCGGCGGGATGGTATGAACGGTTTTTCCAATTATCTTCATAGGGGTGCACCTTTCTTGTCAAATTTGATGGAGTAGAGGTCGGCATCAAGCATTTTGATCTTTAAAACGACCTCCTTGCCCGAAAAGCGCCGCAGGGCGTCCTCGGGAAAATGAATGCGCTTATCAATGCTGTCGCCAAAGATCTCGCAGCTTTCGGCGCGCTCCTCGCCGCAGGTAAGCGTGAAATAAAGATAGCCGAAGGCCGAGGTGGAGAGGTTTGCGTACATTGCATCGCCCTCATAGACAAAGGGCTTTGTCACAACCGTTTCCTCCTCCTCTGCGTGCAGGGAGGCAAAGCCGTCCATGCGGATCACGTATCGATAAAGCTCGGCCGGGTTGCCGAGGCAATGCCCATCCGCAGAATAGAAGGAAAGCTCGTCGTCCGCTCCCGGGATCTGCGATTTCGTAACCATCGGAATGGGCGTGGGATAGCAATCGCCGTAGAGCCAGCCGTTTGGATGCTCGGGGCCGGGGCGCATAAATGCGGCCTTGAAGCGGTTGAAATGCAGTCCGTCACGCGAGGTCATAAAGCCGCAGTCCGTCACGGCAAGGCCGGATCTTGGGTTTGCGGATTTATAGCGCGGCCATCTCTTTTCCTTGCCGCAAAGCTCGTCATAGCTTTTTGTCCATTCCGTGCGCTCGTTGTAGCGCGTGGGGAAGCCGATATAGATATGCGGCGCGCGGTGGTAGCGGCTGATGCCGTTGGTATACATATGATATTCTTCGCCGTCCTCGTAGGAGAGGCAGACGGGATCGCTCCAGGTCTTGTAGTCGCGGGATTCAAAATAGAATACCTCGCGATACGCCTTCACGGAGGCATCCGTGATTTTGCCGCCGATGGTATCCCATCCGAGCCTGGTGCTTTCCTCCGCGCTCATTCCCTTGATGCGCATGCCGCGCGCGTAGAGGCGGTAAAGCTTTTCCTCCGCGTCCCACATCATGATATTGAGCGAGTCAAAGTATCCCTTGTTCGTGATCATTTCGCCGAAGCGGAAATGAATGCCGTCCTCGGAGAGCATTGTGAAAAGGCGAAACTCGTTTTTCTTCCCGGGCACCTTCGGAGGATCCCAGGCCGTGATGCCCTTGTAGCGCTCGCTTTTGGGGCAATCGGGGTTTTCGTCGTAGAAAATATAGAGCTGGCAGGATTCGGGATGAATGGTTTTGTCGAGGATCAGGTTGTTGTGCGTACTGCCGCCGTAGGTGCAGATACCAAGATCGGGCTTCTCAAAATGAATGCCGTCGCCGCTCTCCGCATAGCAGATGCGAAAGCCGCCCTCGAGCTGATCCTTGGTCCAAAATTCGCAGAATTCGCCACCGTGGTAGCCAAGATAGTACATGCGGTAGGTTCCGTTGGGATAATCCCCCTTCACGCCGTGCCAGCGGGGATCAAAAAAGATATGATGATAGATACATCCGTCGCCCTCCCAGGGCGCATCGTGCAAAAGCACGCGCTCGCGCTTCTCGGGATGATGCAAAAGCCTTTTTGCGGTGGTTTTCTCGGTGTCGATCAGAAAATCGTCAAAAAAACATTCTCTGCGATTTTTGATATTCAGCATAGGTCTTCCTTTCTCGGAGCATCAAAGCGCGGCCTCGGTCGGCTTCTGTGCCTGCTGCTCCTTATAGAGCTTCCAAATGGTGGGAACGCTTCTCCAGACGCAGATCGTCGAATGAATGTGGCTGACGAGGAAGGGCCAGCGCGAGGGATCCTCCATCACGAGGGCGATCTGGAGAGCGAAGCCGATCAGGGTGCTGACGGTTTGCACAAAGGCGGCCTCGCGGAAGGAGAAGAGATGCAGTATTGTAACGAGAATGCCAAGCAGGGAGGTGAAGGTATCCAAAAGCACGAAGCTGGAGCCGAGAAGCGTCATCACAAAGTAGGCGGAGAAGTAAACGAGAACGAAGGAGAGGGAAATGAGGGTGATCAGCCTCGGCGACATTTTGCGGAAGGTCGTCGAATTTTTATAGCCTCGCTTCTTCCAGGAAAAGAAGGTGCAGATCTGCAGGGTGAAGGAGAAGAAAAAGGCATAGAAGGCCGACATATAGATGCCGAGCGAAATATAGGTGATCGCATAAAGGATCGAATTCAGTCCGCCGATCAGAAAACAATAGCGGTTGGCCTTTGAGGTCAGAAGGTTCACGAAAAGAGAGATATAAAGCGGTAGCACAAGATAAAAGGGGGAGGGGAAGGCGATATAGGTTGCCGTCATTCCAATGGCTGTCAGAATAAGCAAAAAACGGCGCGATGCGATAAAGGTAAATGCTTTTTTCACAAGAAAATCCTCGCTCATAAATCTTATACCTTAATTATAGCGAAGGAAACGAAAAAAAGCAACCCAACACTCGGCCGTTTTTTTTGAAATTATGTCCCATTATTAAAGGAAGGACGCATATTTGCCTCTCGGTATTCGCTCGGCGTGAGCCCAAAGGCCTTTTTGAAGGCGATATGAAAGCCCGAGGGGGAGGTATAGCCCACGGTGGCGGCAATGGTGTCCACGGGATCCTCCGTGGTCACGAGAAGACCCTTGGCAAAATGAAGCCTGAGCTCAAGAAGCTTTTTCCGAAAGCTCATTCCAAAGATCTTTTGCATCACGCGGCTGGTCTGCCGCACGGAAAGACCAAGCGCCTCGGCCAGATCCTCCTCGCGGAAAAGCTCTGCCATTCGCTGTTGCATCATAAATTCGATTTTATTGTAGCGCGCGTTCTCGTCGTCGCTTTCCTCCAGCGAAAGTCTGGGAGCGGTGCAGTCCTGCGCGCCGAGGCGGCGGTAAAGCAGAAGAAAAAGCTCGGAAAAATAGGCGCGGCAAAGCGCATCGGATACTGCCATCGGCGAAAGCGCCTCGTCGCGGATGCGCTCAAGAATGCGCAGGATCTGCTCGGCATCCTTGATGCAGGCAACGCGCGAAAGCCTTGCAAAGCGCGCGTGGACATCCTCCTCGCCCTCCGCATCGCCGATGCGCTGAAGGGAGAAGCGAAGCGTGAGCCGCACCGTGCCGTCTAATGGGGTAACGCCGTGATAAAGATCGGGCGGGAGCAGGCAGATCTCATTTTTTTCAAGGCGGATCTCGTCGGCATCCTGAATGTTCAGAGCAAGCCCTCCGTCCAAAACCGCTTGTAGCTCAAAAACGGGATGACTGTGCAGAGGCGTTGAGCGCACGGTCCTTGAATAAATGCCGCCGTCGAGCGTCACCGTCAAGGAAAGATTTTCAATTTGAAGCGTGTAAGAGGAATAAAAATAGTTATCGTATAAAACCGAAGTCTTCATCGAAAATCCTCGTTGATTTTCTCTTATTTTTCCTTAATATGGAAAGTGGGGTTTACAATTTTGTCGCAAGTGCGCACATCCGTCAGCCGCACCTCGCCAAGGCGCATACCGATATTTTCGATCAGATTGCGCGGAGGAAGGGGGAGAGATTTGAATTCCTTTGCGTTGATCTGCTTGGATTTTGAAACGATGGAGATGTAGCGGTCGTAGATCGTGGAATTGAGGAGCGCAAAGAGGCCGTAAAGAAGTCTTGCGCAGATTTCGCCGCCCGCCTCCTTCGTGTCGATAAAGTTCAGCTTGTTGTGCGTGCTGATGAAGCGATAGGTGGGCAGGCGGGAGGCAAGATAGATGCCTGCATTCAGAAATCTTTCGTCTCTCTTGGCGGGCACGCGCTTGATAAGGATCATATTTTTGTTGGGCTGAATCAGATTTTTTGAAAGCGGCGCGATGTATTGCTTCGGCACGGCGGCGGGAAATTGCACGAGTCCGTTCTCGATCGCCGCGGTGCGAAGGAGCGGAATCGTTCCCTTCACGGGGTCGTTGAAAAGCATTCCGCCTGAGCGGTTGTCCAGCACGAGGCCCGTGCGCATACGGAGACCGAGGCTATCCAGCGTTTCGGGGAATCCGTTGATAAAAAGCACGATGCTCGCATCCTCGGCGCTCTTCGGGAGCGTCAGCCCGTGGCCGTTCTTGTCCACAACGAAGTCGTAGGGAAGCGGGGAGAGAGCGGCAGTTTTTGCGCCGTGATCCGCCGAGGTATAGATCTGCACCTCGGCAGGGGCCTCGCCCTTGCGCATTGCAAGAATGCATTCCTTTTTCAGGGGCACGGCGCGGCGCGTGTTTTTCTGCTTTCCGATAAAGAGGTGAACGCCCGTGATCGGCATTGCGGAAAAGAGAGAGAGGCGGAAGGGGCGCTGCTCGGTGGCGGAGGCAATCGTCGTTGGCATAAGGATCACGAGCTGTCCGCCCTCCTCAAGGTGGCGCTTCGCCGTTTCGGCAAAGAGCAGAGCGCCGTGCGCCTTCACGGTGCTGATGCCGCCGATGGCCTCGGCCTCCTCTGAGCCTTTCTCATAAAGGTTTTTCGGGGGATTGCAGATGATATAGTCGAAGGTGTCCTCCACGCGGCGGAAGAAATGAACGGTGTAATGCTCCTTGGAGCAGGTGAGGTAATTTTCCTCGTAAACGGTGGCGAAAAGGCGCACCTCATAGTCGTGGCGGCACTTTTTGCGGATGCGCTCAAGGTTGTCCTTCAGCATAGGAAGGAAATCCTCGTCGTTTTCATAGCAGGTGAGGAATATCTGCTTGCACTTCGGCGCCTCCTTGCAGATACGCTCGATCAGCGCGGCCGCAAGAATGCCTGTACCCGCGCCCGGATCCAGAATCGTGCAGGCGTCTTTCTCCGTGTCAAGCGAAAACATTGCCGCCATTCTTTTTGCGGTGTCCTTTTTCGTGAATAAGCGTCCGAGACGAATATTTTCGCTCCCCGCCTTGGCGCGCACGAGCTTTGCCGTGTTTCTGCAAGCAAGATTCAGCATTTCATTACCTCCCGATTTCTGCCTTGATTTTTGTAAGACTATTTTAACACAAAAAAAATCCGCTTGCAAGACATTTTGTAAGTTTTTTTGCTAAAATTATTGCAAAAGGCGAGAGGAAATGCTATACTATAAAATAAAGAAAGAAAATCCCGCCGCCGTCGGGAGAAAAGGATGGGCGAAATTATGAGCGAAACCGGAAAAAATACGCATCTCAGATTCCTGCATTGCTCGGATATTCATTTGGATACCCCCACCGTGGGATTAACTGCGGAGAAGTGCGATGAAAGGCGCAGAGAGCTGCGCTCCTCCTTTATGCGTATGATGCAATACGTGCGCGATCGCGGCGTGAATGTGGTTCTTATCAGCGGTGATCTCTTTGATAACGATTATGCAACCAATACCACCGCAGAGGTTTTGATCCGCGAGTTCCGCAATTGCTCGGAAACCGTCTTCATTATCTCTCCCGGCAAGTCGGATTGCTACGAGAATAATCCCATTTATACCTCGGGCCGCCTTCCCTCCAATGTATATGTTTTCTCGAAGGATACGCTCTCGCGCTTCGATTTCGAGCAGTTTAATATAACGGTTTACGGCTGGGCCTTCACGGGCAAGAAGATGACGGAAAGCCCTCTCTATGAAAAAACGGTGGACGATACCTCCCGTATCAACCTCGTTTGCGGCTACGGTGATCTCGGCGGCGAGATCGATTCCGAGCTTTGCCCCCTTTCCGAAAACGAACTGAAGAAGTTCCGCGCGGATTATTATGCGCTCGGCTCGCGCCACGAGGCGAGTGACTTTATGAAGATCGGGGATTCCGTGATTTATAGCTATTGCGGCGCGCTGGAGTGCACGGGCTTTGAAAATACGGGCGTTGGCGGTGCCAATCTGATCATCGTGGATTATCAGGAGGGCGAGCTTTCGATCGATGTGAAGAAGCTTTCATTCGGTCATATGCGCTTCGTCACCGAAACGATTGATATCACGGGCGTGGATAGCGGTAGCGAGATCATCAACCGCATCACCCGCGTGATCAGTGAGAAAAAATACGGTATGGAAACCGCTTTGCGCGTTCTCCTCGTCGGAGAGATCGCTCCGCGCTTCCTCGTGCCGAAAAATCTGGAATGCGATGCCTTCGGCCTCTATTATTTTGACCTTGTGGATAAAACGATGCCTCTGTTCGGCGCGGAGCATTTCGCCCGCGATATGAATGCCGCAGGCGAGGTCTACCGCAAGCTCCTTCCCCTCCTTCGTTCCGATAATGAGGAGGAAAGAATGAAAGGGGCGAGAGCGTTCCGCGTAGCGCTGGCGGCTTTGGAAAATCGCGAAGCCGAGCTGTAAGGTGCGGCGAACAAATTTCGGCGCAAAGCTCCGATTTTCTCGTCGACGTACTCTTGTACGCCATCCTTAAAAATCGAATCTTATCATCCGAAATTTGAGGCGCCGCGAAGACGGTGCTTGGGTAATGGTGCGGCGAACAAATTTCGGCGCAAGGCTCCGATTTTTTCGTCGACGTACTCTTGTACGCCATCCTTAAAAATCGAATCTTATCATCCGAAATTTGAGACGCCGCGAAGACGGTACCTTCGTGCAGGTGCGGCGAACGGGTTTCGGCGCAAGGCGCTGATTTTCGTGAAAGCCGTGCTCAAAAATCAAAGATGCTTCGGCAAAATAAAAAGTAAAACAAAAGGCGATGGTCGATATAGACGATCCTCGCCTTTTTAATGCAAAGAAAAAGAACAGGAAAAAAGAATGATCAGGTATGTATTTCTGGATCTGGATGACACCATTCTGGATTTTCATAAGGCGGAGGCCGCCGCGATTGAGAAAACGATGCGCGCCTTCGGCATTGCCGTGACGGAGGAAAACGCCGCGTGTTACAGTCGGATCAATAAAGCGTGCTGGGAGGCGCTGGAGCGCGGGGAGATCACCCGTGCCGCGCTCAGAAAAATTCGCTTTGAGCGCTTCTTTGCCGAGATGAAGGCGGAGGGCGCGGAGCGCGCGCCTGCGGTGTACGAGGGGTATCTCTCCGAGGGGCATTACTTCGTGGATGGCGCAGAGGCGCTTCTTTCGGAGCTTTACGGAAAATATAAGCTCTATCTTGCCACGAATGGGCTTGCCTCCGTGCAGGCGGGGCGCGTGGCCTCGGCGGGAATCGAGAAATATTTTGAGGCGCGCTTCGTTTCGGAGGAGATCGGCTTCAATAAGCCGTCGCTTGAATATTTCGAGGCCTGCTTTGGGAAAATCGAGGGCTTTTGCCGCGAGGAGGCCGTGATCGTTGGCGATAGCCTCAGCTCGGATATAAAGGGCGGCATCTGTGCAGGAATCAAAACCGTTTGGTTTAACCCGAAGGGGCTTGCAAGCACGGAGGTGCGCCCCGATGCCGAGATCTCGGCGCTTTCGGAGCTTTTGGATTTGCTTAGGAAAATGTGAGGAAATAAAGGATGTATATAGGACACGAATTCAGCCAAAGAGTGATTGATCTTGCCGCACAGGCGGAAGCAGATTGCAAAGAAGTGTTTGCAAAGCTTGAGAAAAACTGTATGAAATGCTCCGCGAAGGTGCTTGCCGCCTTCCGCGACCTTCGCGTTTCGACGACGGATTTTCTTGAGGTGACGGGATATGGATACACGGACGATGGCCGCGATAAGCTTGAGGCGCTTTATGCGCGCGTTTTCGGCGCAGAGGATGCGCTGGTGCGCCCGCAACTGATGTCGGGAACGCATGCGCTCGCCGTCACGCTCGGGGGACTTCTGAAGCACGGGCAGACCCTGCTTTATATTTCCGGCGAGCCCTACGATACGCTTCGCTCCGTGATTGGCACGGCGGGCGAAAGCCGCAACTCGCTGATCGCTTGCGGCGTTCTTTACGAGGAGATCGACCTCGTGGAAAACGATTTTGATTATGCCGCAATTGAGAAGCGCCTTTCCGAGGGCTTCGTTCGCGTGGCCGCGATCCAGAGAAGCCGCGGCTATTCGCAGAGAAAGAGCTTAACGATGGATAAAATCGAGCGCGTGATCGCGCTGATCAAGCGCGTTTCTCCCGAGACGGTTGTGATGGTGGATAACTGCTATGGCGAATTTTGCGAGGATCGCGAGCCCACCGAGGTTGGTGCGGATGTTTTCGTTGGCTCGATGATGAAGAATCTCGGCGCAGGATTTGCCGTCAGCGGTGCATACTGCGTTGGTCGCCACGATGTGATCGAGGATATTGCGGAGCGCTTCTCTGCGCCCTGCGTTGGAAAAAGCCTTGGCGCAAACTTCAATCAGCTCCCCTCCTTTTATAAGGGCTTCTTTATGGCTCCCGCCGCCGTTTGCTCCACGCTGAAATCGATGGCCTTTGCGGCGCGCATTCTGGAGCTTGCGGGCTTTGCCTCGGTTTCTCCGCGCTACGATGAGATCCGCACGGACATCGTGCAAACCCTCGATCTCGGCACCGCCGAGAATCTGATCCGCTTCTGCCGCGGCATTCAGAAGGGCTCGCCCGTTGAGGCATACTGCGTGCCCGAGCCGGGAGAAATGCCCGGATATCCGCACGAGGAGATTATGGCGGCGGGCACCTTCGTTACGGGCGCAACCAACGAGCTTTCCTGCGACGGCCCTCTCACGCCGCCCTATACGGCTTATATGCAGGGCGGACTTACCTATGAATACGGCAAGCTCGGCGTGATGACCGCGCTGGAAGAAATGCTGAATAAGTAAATCTTGGTGTGCATTATGAAAGAAAAAATCTGCTATCTCGTGGGCGCGGGTGAGGTTTCACGCCTGCCCGATATAGGAGAAGAGGATCTTCTGATTGCGGTGGACGGCGGGCTTTATGCTTGCCTGAACGCGCAAAAAAAGCCGCATCTTCTCGTCGGAGATCTGGATTCGATAGGCGATGTGCCACCGATCGAGATCCCCGTTTTGCGCTTTCCCGTGAAAAAGGACGAAACGGATATGTATCTTGCTTATCTTGAGGGCGTGCGCCGCGGATACTCGAGTTTTGAGATCTATGGCGGTCTCGGCGGACGCGCCGATCACACCGTTGCAAACCTTCAGCTTCTTCGCCGCATCGCGGGGGAGGGAGGATGCGCCGCTCTTGTATCGGAGGGGGCACGGATGCTGGCCTTTGCGGATCGCGGCGTGGAGCTTTCCACCTATGCGGGGCAGTCGCTTGGCGTTTTTGCGCTTTCGGAGACGGCAACGGGCGTCACGATCGAGGGCGCGGCCTATGCGCTTGAAAACGGCACCTTGAAAAATGATTTTCCCTTGGGCGTTTCCAATACGGCGCTCGGCGACTCGGTTTTCGTTTCCGTGGAGAAGGGAATCCTTCTTTGCGTGCTTTCGGATAAGAAATAAGTTATCTCTTAATACTTAAAAACGACCGCTTTTTGCACCTGCTGTATTGCACAGATGCCCGAAGCGGCCGCTTTTTATTCTTATCACTGAATTTCCTGCTCCAAGGAAAGAAAAATGGGCGTGCTGAAGAAATCAACAACCGTGATCTCAAGTCCGTCGCAGATCTTTTTCAACGTGGAAACCGTAAGACTATGGTTTCTTCCGCTCGCAATATTGTGGAGCGTGGATTGCGTGATCCCCGAGAGGATCGCAAGCTTATTGAGTGTGATTTTTCTTTCGGAGCAAAGCTCACGAATTCTGTTTTTGCAGGCTTCTCCCATCGTCATAATAAACACCCCTTTCTTTTATATCCTAACTCATTTGAATTAAAAAGATTAACCCAAAAGAGTTGACAAAGAAGAAAAAATGTGTTATTATATAAAAAAGGGGTGGAGAATATGCATGGGATAGAAAAAGAAATTGATCGCTTGGGAAGGCTTGTGATCCCGATCGAATTTCGTAAAAAGCTTGGACTTCGCGCAGGGGATTTTGCCCTTCTTTTTTGCAACGGCGGAGAACTGACCGTGCGCCCGAAGAAGAGCAGCTGTGCGCTTTGCGCGCAAGAACTTTGCGGCAATGAGGGCATTCGACTGTGCGGGCGATGCATTGACAGAGTGAAACGGGAATTTTGAAAAAATCTTGCCGTAGGCAAGGAAAACGGAGCGAAAATTTTTTTTCGAAATTGCTTGACAAACGAAAAGCGCCGTGCTATACTGTTACCACGCTGACAACAGAATAATATCAGGGGTGCCGCAAGGCTGAGATGGATTTTTTCCGAACCCTTATACCTGATACGGATAATGCCGTCGTAGGAAGATGCTATAAAGATCGCCACACGGATATTTTCTGTGTGGCGAATTTTTATAGGAGGTTTTCTTCGATGGAAAACAACAAAAAAACCTTGGCGCTCGTGGAGAGTGCCGTTATGATCGCGCTTGCCACGGTGCTGAGTCTTCTGAAGCTGGCGGAATTGCCTGCGGGCGGCTCCGTGACATTTGCCTCGATGCTCCCGATCGTTTTGATCTCGTATCGCCACGGCTTGAAGCACGGCCTCCTCGCGGGAACGGTTTACGGCGTTCTCCAACAGCTTCTCGGACTGCGCACGCTCTCCTTCGTCACGGGATTTGCTTCGGTTTTTGCCGTGATCCTTTTGGACTACGTTGCCGCCTTTGCGGTGCTTGGTCTCGCCGGCGCATTTCGGCACAAGGGGCTGAGCCAAACGGCGGCGCTCCTTTCGGGTGCGACGCTTGCCTCGGCTTTGCGCTATCTTTGCCATATCATCTCGGGTGCCACCGTCTGGGCGGGACTTTCGATTCCCACGGAGGCGGCGCTGATCGGATCGATCGCTTATAACGCGACCTATATGGTGCCCGAAACGCTGATCTTGCTTCTGGTTCTCTTTTATATTTCGGAGGCAATGGATCTCGGCGCGCGCGCACCGAAGCGGATCGCAAGAGCGGAAAACAGCAGCACGGCCGCTTTTGCCACGGTGCTTTGCGGAGGCGTGTTTCTCCTTGCCGCCGCCATCTACGATGTGATCGTGATCTTCTCCGCAATGCAACAGACGGGCGAGCTTCTTGCCTCGGGCCTATCGCTCGTTCCTTGGGGAAGGGTTGCTCTCTTCACGATTTTGGGATTTTTGATCTTCGTGGGATCTGTTTTTGCCTCCCGCCTGATCGAAAGCAAGAAAAGAAAATAAGTTGTTTTTGTAAACAAAAGTTTGGAAAATTTGCAAAATCACAAGCCTGCCTTATCCGTAGCGGCAACGGAGGGCGGGCTTTTTTCTTTCCTTCTTTCTTTTCTTCTTTTCTTCTCTATGCAATCGTCTTGACAACGGCGCCAAAGTCATATATAATAATATAATGAAAAAAAGAGTCGCGGCGCTTTGCGCTTTTTTTATGAAACGAAGTGAATTTTTTTGCGAAAGGAGTGCGTTTTCCGATGAGAAGAAAAACAGACTTGCCCGAGCTTTTGGCACCCGCAGGCTCGATGGAGGCGCTGTATGCGGCGGTGGCCGCAGGTGCGGATGCCGTTTATCTTGGCGGCAAGGCCTTCGGTGCGCGCGCCTTTGCCAAGAATTTTGAGGAGGAGGAGCTTCGGCGTGCGGTTTCCTATTGTCACCTGCACGGCGTTCGTCTCTATGTCACCGTGAATACCCTCGTATACGAGCGCGAGCTTGCCTCTTGGCTTGCCTTTTGCCGCTCGCTTTACGGTATGGGCGTGGATGCCCTGATCGTCACCGATCTTGGCGGCATTTCCTTGCTTCGCAAGCATCTGCCGATGATGGAGCTGCACGCCTCCACGCAGATGGGAATCCATAATAGCGAGGGCGTTGGCGTTTGCCAAGCTCTCGGCCTTTCCCGCGCCGTGATCGCGCGCGAGTGCTCACTTGCGGATATGCGCGAGATGGTGAAAAAATCTGCCTTGGAGCTGGAGGTGTTTTTGCACGGCGCGCTCTGCGTTTGCCATTCGGGGCAATGCCTTTTCTCCTCGCTCGTTGGCGGCCGAAGCGGCAACCGTGGCGAATGCGCCCAGCCCTGCCGTTTGCCGTACGGAGAAGGGAAGTATCCGCTTTCGCTGAAGGATATGTCGCTTGCGCGCCATATTCCCGCCCTGATCGATGCGGGCGTTTGCTCCTTGAAGATCGAGGGGCGAATGAAGAGCGCGGACTATGTTTTCGGCGTGACCTCGATTTATCGCCGCCTCTTGGATGAGCGCCGTGGTGCAACCGATGCGGAGGAGCGGGAGCTTTCCGCTTTGTTCTCCCGTAGCGGATTCACGGACGGATATTTTGTCGGCCGTCTTGGCGGTATGACGGGCGTGCGCTCCGAGGAGCAGAAGGAGGAGAGTCGCGCAATGCAAAGGGGCGAATACGCGCCGATGCGCGTTCCTTGCTCGGGAAAGGCGATCTTCCGTCTCGGTGAGCGCGCAGAGCTGACGCTTTCGGCAGGCGGCCGAAGCGTGACGGCTTTTGGTGAGGCCCCCGTTCCCGCGCTTTCTGCGCCCTTAACGAGAGAGGATCTTTCGGCGCGGCTTTGCAAAATGGGCAATACCTTTCTTTCTCTTTCCGCCGATGCGCTTAGGGTGGAGATGGATGAAAATATCAATCTTTCGCCTGCGGCGGTGAATGCCCTGCGCCGTGCGGCGGCCGAGGCACTGGAGGGCTGTGAGCGCGAAATGCCGCCCGAAATCGCGCTCCCCGCGCCCGCGGGAGCGCCTAAGAAAAAGCCGCTTCGCACCGCGCTCTTTTATAAGCCTGAGGCGCTTTTTGCACTTTCGGAGGCGGAGCGCTCCCTTTTGGATATTGTCTTCGTTCCGCTGATGCAGTTTGATCCCGTGCTTCGCGCCGAGGGTGTGGCGCTCCCTTATGCCGTGATGGAGGGTGAGCTTTCCTCTGTCCGCACCCGTATGGCCGAGGTGGCAGAGAAGGGCGCAAAGTACGCTTTGATCTCCAATCTTTCGCATATTCCGCTCTGCCGCGAGGCGGGGCTGATCCCCCTCGGGGATTTTCGGATGAATCTTTATAATCCCTATGCCGCCGAGGTGCTTTCCTCGCTTGGTGTTTCGCAATCGCTCGCCTCGGCGGAGCTGACGGTGGCGCGCCTGAGAGGGGTTGGCGGCGCGATCGTTTACGGCCGCGTGCCCCTGATGATCACCGAGCGGTGCTTTGTGAAGGAAAACGCGGGCTGTGGCGCTTGCGGTAGCTTTTTCTTCACGGATCGGCGCGGTATGCGCTTTCCCGTGCTCCGTGAGCACGCGCATCGCTCTCTGATCCTCAATTCGCTCCCCACTTATATGGGAGATAAAAAAAGCGAGCTTTTCGGGATTTCTCACGAGCATTTTATTTTCTCCGTGGAGGATGCAAGACAGATCCGCCGCATTCTCTCTGCTTACCGCGAGGGAGCGCCGCTTGCCGAGAAGGTGCGGCGCATCGGCGTCAGCGAGGCGAGGGTATACGACGGAGCGGAGCCTTTGCCCCCAAAAAAGAATGCTGAGCAAAAAAAGCCGTCCGTGCGCCCCGTTTCGCGCCGCGGAGGCTTGCAGGAAAAATACAAATACGGAAATGGAAAGAAAAAACGATGAAAAAGGAATTGATTCTCGCCTCCGCATCGCCGCGCAGAAAAGAGATTCTCGGCGCGATGGGATTTTCGCTGACGGTGAAAACCTCGGAGGTGGATGAAACCCTTCCCGAGGGAACCTCGCCCTACGACGGCGTGCGCCTGCTTGCAATCAAAAAGGGGGCGGCCGTGGCCGCCGAAATCGGGGATGCGATCCCCGTGCTTTCCGCCGATACGCTCGTGGAGCTGGATGGGGTTGCCCTCGGAAAGCCTGCCGACCGCGAGGATGCGATCCGTATGCTCCGTGCGCTTTCGGGCGCGGTACACCGCGTGCATACGGGCGTTTGCATTCATTATAAAGGAAAGACTTTCGCCGAAACTGCCACAACGGCCGTGCATTTTCGCTCTCTTTCGGAGCAGGAGATCCTTCGCTATGCGGATAGCGGAGAGCCGATGGATAAGGCCGGGGCATACGGAATTCAGGGCGCCGCAGGCGCCTTCGTTTCCAAAATCGAGGGTGATTTCGATACCGTCGTCGGCCTCTCGGGCCGCCTTGTGAAGCGCCTGCTTTCGGAGGCGGTCGGTGCCAAGCGCGCCCTCTCGCTTGCCGAAAAGCGCCGCCGTATGGATCGGATCGTTTCGCTTCTGAAGGAGCGCTATCCCGTGGCGGAATGCGCGCTGAAATACGAGGGTGATCCCTGGAAGCTTCTCGTGATGGGAAGGCTTTCCGCACAGTGCACGGACGAGAGAGTGAACGATGTTTGCAAAGAATTATTTGCAAAATTCCCAAATTGCGAGTCGATGGCGGCGGCTGAGCTCTCCGAGATCGAGAGAATTATTCGCCCCTGCGGGCTTTATAGAATGAAGGCGCAGAGCCTGAAAGATGCCTCTGCAATGCTTGCCTCGGAATACGGCGGCGCTCTGCCCTCGGATATGGATTCGCTTTTGCGCTTTCCCGGCGTTGGGCGCAAGATCGCAAACCTTTTGCTGGGGGATATTTTTGCTCTCCCCGCCGTTGTTTGCGATACGCACTGTATGCGCATCTGCGGCCGCCTCGGAATGTATAAGGAGACGCTTCGGGATCCCGGGCGGATCGAGGTGATTTTGCGCCGCATCCTTGCCCCTGAGGAGGGGAGCGATTTTTGCCACCGCATCGTTTGGTTTGGCCGAGAGGTATGCACGGCGCGCGCACCGAAATGCGGGGAATGCCCGCTTGCCGCTCTTTGCCTGCATCGGCAGAGAGCGCTTGCGAAAAATGAAGAAAACAATTAAGGAGCTTGCCTTATGCGAAAGAAGCTTCGCATCCCTCTGCCCGTGATCGTGGAGGGAAAATACGATAAAAACACCCTCTCGCAGGTGATCGATGCAACGATTCTGACGACGGGCGGCTTTTCCGTCTTTAATTCCAAAGAAAAGCAAGCGTTGCTTCGCCGCCTTTGCGCCGATGGCGTGATCGTGCTCACGGATTCGGACGGCGGCGGCCGCCAGATCCGCGCCTTTTTATCCTCCATCCTGCCAAAGGAGGCCATTCGCCCCCTCTATATCCCCGAGATCGCAGGAAAGGAGAAAAGAAAATCCGCCCCCTCGAAAAGCGGCACCCTCGGCGTGGAGGGAATGGCGGCCGACCTGCTTTATGAGCTTTTTCTGCCCCTCTCGGAGGAGGGCGCGCAAGAAAAGGGTGAGCCGATCACCAAGACCGATTTCTACTTTCTTGGTCTGACGGGGGCAGAAAACGCCTCCGAGCGCAGGGATGCGCTTGCGCTTGCACTCGGTCTGCCGCGCGGAATGGGGGCTTCGCCCTTGCTTTCCGCCGTCAATCTTTTATGCGATCACGATGCGCTTTTGGCGCTCGCCGCCTCGCTTTTTCCCGAAACGGATGTGTCATAGGTGAAAAAACACGCCTATGACACTTATTTTTTTAAGATTGTTTATAAAGAGGCGCCCTTTGTTAACAATATGTTTAAAAATATATGTTATAATTTTTAGGTGCGATTGTACGAAAGTTTCCGAAAGGAGGGCCTCCTTGCAGGTCTTGAAATTATGATAAAGGTTGAAAATCTGGTGAAGCGCTACGGCGCGAATTACGCATTGAACGACGTTTCCTTCGAAATCGGTGAGGGAGAGGTCGTTGGTCTTCTCGGCCCCAACGGCGCGGGAAAAAGCACGACGATGAATATTCTGACGGGCTTTTTGGCGGCCTCGTCGGGTAGCGCGACGATCTGCGGCGCGGATATCAAAGAGGATCCGATCGCGGCGAAGCGCAATATCGGCTATCTGCCCGAGCAGCCTCCGCTCTATCCCGATATGACGGTGGAGGAGTATCTGAATTTCGTTTATGAATTGAAGGGATGCACGCTGGAAAGAGAAGCGCATATTTCCGAGCTCGTTTCCGTTGTGAAGCTCGGTGAGGTGCGCCATCGCCTGATCCGCAATCTCTCCAAGGGCTATAAGCAGCGCGTCGGCATTGCGCAAGCGCTGATCGGCGATCCCAAGATCGTGATCTTCGATGAGCCGACGGTCGGCCTCGATCCCAAGCAGATCCTTGAGGTGCGCAACCTGATCCGTTCTCTTTCGAAAAACCATACGGTGATTCTTTCCACGCATATTCTCGCCGAGGTGCAGTCTGTGTGCCAGCGCGTTCTGATCATCAATCGCGGCCGTCTGATCGCGGATAAGAGAACGGACGAGCTTGCCCGCACGCTGGAGGACACGGTGGTCTATCGCGCGCGAATTGCAGGACCCGAGCGCGAGGTGCTTTCCGCCCTTCGTGCGATGAATGGAATGAAGAGCGTTGAGCCTGCGGGCGAAAAGGAGGGCGATTCCGCCGTTTACCTTCTGGAGGGGGCGCGCGGTGTGGACATCCGCAAGCCGCTGTTCCGCCTTCTGGCGGCCTCGAATTATCCGCTGATGGAGCTTGCTCCCACGGGAACGGATCTGGAATCCATCTTTATTCGTCTGGTTGAAAAGTCCGATGCGAGTGCACCCGCCTCGGTTGCATACCGCAAGTGATCGGAAGGAGAAATAAAATGCTTGCTATTTACAAAAGAGAAATGCGCTCTCATTTCACGAGCGCGATCGGTTATGTTTTCCTCGTTCTTTATCTCGCCGTCGGCGGCGGCCTTTTCTGCCTGACGACGCTGTACGCTATGTCCGCCGATGTGACGAGCTTCTATCTTTATATGATGCTCTTCTCGGGCCTCATTCTCCCGATTCTGACGATGAAGTCCTTCTCGGAGGAGAGAAAGATCCGCACGGAGGCCCTGCTTCTCACGGCACCCGTCTCGCTTTGGAGCATGGTGCTCGGTAAGTTCTTCGCGGCAATGACGATGTTTGGCGGTGCCATTCTTCTGAATTCCTTCTACTTCGTATTCTTAACGCCGTATGCGCTTGTGAAGCTTGCGATCCTGCTCGGAAACCTTCTGGCTCTGCTTCTCGTCGGTATGGTTTTCATCTCCATCGGCCTTTTCGTTTCCTCGCTGACGGAGAATCAGCTGGCGGCCGCGATCGGAACGATTGCGATCATCCTCGGCTTCCTTGCCGTTGGCTTTATCAATTCCGTTCTTCCCTCGGGCCATTGGCTCCGCTATGTATTCAACTGCATTTCGATCTTCTCCCGCTTCCAGAGCTATACCAACGGATACTTTGATTTTGCATCTCTGCTCTATTATCTGTCGGTGGCTGCCGCCTTCATTTATCTTACGGTGCGCGTGTATGAGCGCCGTCGCCATCACGGTTAAAGCGAGGGCTCTGCTGCAATGAATAAGCTCTTACAAAGGATCAAGGCGGGCTTCGTTGCCGAGGGGCGCTTCTCCACGGCGATGACGGCTGTGCTATTGGTCATACTCATTGCCTTTAACGGCATTGTTTACGCATTGACGAATTATTTCGGACTCTATATCTATTCCTCCGATTCCGAGAAGCTTGAGATTTCGGAGGCCTCCGAGCCGCTCTTTGAAAAGCTCAAGACGGAGCAGAGGAAGGTGGAGATCCTCTTCTGTATGGCAGAGGACGAGCTTGCCGCTCACGATACGGGTATGTTCGTTTATCACACGGCAAAGCAGCTTGCAGAAAAATATCCCGAGGTTCTTTCGCTGGAATATATGAATATTCTCACGCGCGTGGATTCCAAGGGAAACCGCCGCAACGAAAAGATCGAGAGCTATAAGGCGGCTCTTGCCGAGGGCGAGGTGCTTCGCAATACCTCCGTTGTTTTCACCTATACCTCCGCCGCAGGCAGAGAGAGCTACCGCGTGCTGACGGATAGCACGGGCGTTGGCTTTGCAAGCTTCTTTATGCTGGATTCGCAGGGCAGTGCCGTCGCCTATCAGGGTGAGGAGGTGCTGACGGCGATGAGCGTGCTCTCTAAGGATCAGGAAGCAAAGAAGGCGTATTTCACGCAGTATCACGGCGAGATTGCCGACGTTTCGCTGACGACGCTTCTCTTCTGCGCAGGCTACACGATCAGCGTTCTCAACCTGCGCGATACCGAGGTTCCCGAGGATTGCGACCTGCTCGTGATCTCCTCTCCGCAAACGGACTTTGAAAAGGGAAGCGGTGTCCGCACCGAGATTGAGAGACTCGAAACCTATGTGGAGAATGGCGGTCATCTTTTCGTGACCACGCATTCCTACTTAAAAAATCCTCTTGAAAATTTTGATGCCTTCCTCGCGGATTACGGCTTTGCCACCGTTCGTGACGGGGCAGGCTCCGTTGGCATCGTGAAGGACGGCGTCAGCTCGATCCCCACGGATGCTTATACGCTCGTTGCCGATTACGCCGAGAGCGCGCTCCTGACGGCGCTTTCGCCTCAGCTTGAAAATCGCGGCGGCGTTGTTCTCCGCCAGACGGCGGCGCTTTCGCTTTCGAAGAATGCAAAGCCCCTGCTCGTCTCTTCCTCCTCCTCGGTTCTCGAGGCGGACGGAAAAACCGTGGATCGCGCGGGCTCTTATACGCTGGCGGCGATGACGGAGGTGGATGGCGGCGGAGACATCGTTGTGATCCCCTCCGTGTATCTCACCGCAACGGATGCGATGACCTCCAATACCTATTCCAACCGCACCTTTATCTACGGAATTATCGACGCTCTCTATGAGGGCGAGAATCTGCCGTACGGCTGTAACGTCGTGAGCCTTATGACGGATATGCTTGAGAATCTGACGGCACGTGCCGCCAGGATCTATACGGCGATCATCTTCTTGATTCCCACGGCCGTGGCCGCTCTCGGCTTCGTTTATCTCCGCCGTCGCAGGAATCGCTGAGAAAGGAATTCTCCCAAATATGAAAAATGAAAAAATCGCGGATAAGAGCCTGAAGCGGCGCATACTGAATATATGCTTGCCGATCGCTTTTATCGCCGTGCTGCTTTTTCAATTCTGGTTCACGGGATTTTCGGAAAAGAAGCAGCTCTATATTGACCTGACGAGCGAGGGGATCTACACGCTGACCGAGGCGATGGTGAAGGAATGCTCCTATCTTACCGATTTCACCGTTGAAAAGCCCGAGGACGGAATTGTGATCACCTTCTGCGCAACACCCGAGGAGCTTCGTGCGTCCGAAAGCTCAAGAGTGGTTTACTATATGTGCCTTGCGCTTCAGAAGGTTTTCCCCGCAATTACGGTTAAGACGGTCAACCTCAAAACCAATCCCACGGCGGTGAACGCTTATAAGACCACCTCGCTTTCGGTGATCTCGGCGACCGACGTGATCATTGAGCACAAGGAAGCCTTCCGTATCGCCTCCGTCAATGCCTTCTGGGGCAGAGACGGCGAGGAGAATCTCTTCTCCTATAACGGCGAATACAAGATGGCAACGCTCTTTCATTCTCTGACCTCGCGCTCCGCGCCGAAGGCCTATTTCATCACCAACCACGGCGAGACCTATTACGATCCCGCAAACGAGGATCATCCCGATAACGCAGAGCTTTCTGCGCTCTACCGTCTTCTGACGGAGCGCGGCCTCGTTGTGGATACGCTGGATCTCTCCGCTGAGGAGGTGCCCGAGGATTGCGCCCTTTTGATCATCAATAATCCGACGAGCGATTATGTTTACAACGCATCGCAGGCGGATTCCTATTCCTATATCAGCGAGACCGAGAAGCTTGAGCGCTTCCTCACGCGCGATCAGGGATCTCTTATGGTGGCGAAGGATTATCGTATCGAGCTTGAAAACCTTGAGGATTTTCTTGCCGAATGGGGCTTCATCTTCGGCGATCAGGTGATTTCCGACGAGGGCTCGCACCTTGCCAATGCACAGGGAGGCTATACCGATCTCGTGGGTAAATACGAGACCGAGGAAAACACCTATGCCTATGCGATCTACGGTGATTATGCATCCCTCACCTCCGCGCCCCGTATGGTCTTCAGCGATGCGGGCGAGATCCGCAACGGCTATGATCTCGGAACGGGTATGCCCGAGGCGGGAAGCAATTCGTTTGCCCGCTATTATGCAAGCTTCTTCTCCACCTCAGAGAAGAGCAAGCTTCTGGATGAAAACGGTAAGGTTGTCGGCGATGCCGGCGTGCGCGACATTTGCGCGATCGCCTTGCGCTACGGTGTGGATGCCACGACGCTGGCGCACAGCTATTCCTATATTTTCTGCGTGAACAGCGCAAGCTTCTTCTCTGAGAAGAGCCTCGGCAATCTTTCCTTTGCGAACTACGATATTACGGGCGCACTCGTAGAAAATATTGCGCGCGAGGACGTCTATGCCTCGATCGAGCTTGGCGGCACCTCGCTGAACTCCTCCTCCTACGGCGGTAAGAGATTGCAGTCCGAGGCGATCGCAAGCACCACCACGAAGATCTATGCCAGCAACGGCGATCTCGTGAAGACCAACGAGCCCATCACGACGGGCGCGCAGATCGTGATCATCGCGATCGCTCTGGCTCTGCCCCTTGCGGCGGCGGTTCTGGGTCTGGTGATCCATCTGCGCCGCAGATTCCGCTAAAGAAAGGAGCCGAAAATGATTTATACTCAAAGAAAAAGCAAAGCAAAGCTCCTTTTGATCCTCTCCGCGACGATGGCGCTTCTCGTGGCAGGCTATTTCACTTTGGTGGCGCTTTTGCCCGATAACAGCGGCGGTACGCCGCCCCCTGCATATGAGCAGCTCGAATGGGAGGGCGCTTCACAGCGCGTTTTCCCCGATGTGGATTCCTCTGCCCTGCAGTATATCACCGTAAACGCAACGGAGGGTAGCGAATATGCAAGCTACGGTCTGATCAAATCCGACGACGGCACCTTCAAGCTCTGGTATCAGACGGAGAAGGGCGTTGAGGATTACCGCGAATTCAGCCCCGATATCGTTTCTGCCGACCCCGCCTTCACCTATTCCTCCCTGTACGCAATGGATTCCTTCGGTCAGGGACAGGTGGCGCGCTTCTTCTATCTGCGCTCCGCGGTCACCACGATGTATTTCACCGAGCGTATCAGCCTCGAGGGCCTTTCCGAGAATGCTCTGAGAAGCTATCTTGAGGAATTCGGCTTTATGGATTACGGAGATTATTCCGATTCCGAGGACGATAAGGACCTTGGCGTGCGCGTCAATTACGGCGACGGGTCGCTGGATAAGGACGGCAACAATGAGGATACCCACGTGATCTGGGTTGGCGGCAAGAACGTATCCGAGAGCGGATATTATATCATTCTGGACGACCATCCCTATATCTATGCAACCAGCAACAGCACCATCGGCTATGCAACCCAGCCCTATACCTATTATATCAATCCTGCCGTGATCTCGGGCAGCACGGCGACGAACGCCGTTCAGGCACCCTACCTGATCAAGGATTATCAGCAATGGAAAAACGTGCTTATCAGCACCCCCGGCAAGGAAATCCCCGAGAATGCCGAGGTGATCGTGAAGGGCGAGACCTTCCTTCCCGCCGATCCCGAAAAGGGCGGCCTGATCTCGCAAGAGGAGAGCACAAGCTTCGATCTTGCCGCGTTGAAGAAAACCGGCTCTGCGCCCTATCAGCGCCTGATCCGTCTGCTTCAGATGCGCACCCTCACGGGCATTCTGAATGCCGATACCGATAGCGAGACGATGCCCTCGCTTTCCACCTCGTTTTATATCACCGTTGCCGCAGAGGCGCTGAGCGTTTCCTATGCCTCGGGCGAGAGCACCGCGACCTATACCTATAAGATCTCGAAGATCCTTTCCGCGCTGACGGAGGATGGCGAGATCACCAAGGTCGGTGCCGCGATCCCTGCGGATGCCATCGCCCTGCGCGTGGCCTACGACGTTTATAAGGACGGCTCCTCCAAGAAATCAAACGAAGAGCCGATCTATTCCGTTCTCTCGCTTTCCGACGATCGTATTGCGGATAAAAAGGCGGAGATTATGGCGCAACCCATCGGAGATGTAAACATTGAGTTGCAAATCACCTACGATAATGCGACGATGAGCGAAAATCATCAGCGCAAGATCGCCGTTTTCGTGGCGGATATCGTTTCGATTTATAACGATAAGGGCCAGGCAATGCAGACGATCACCGAGGATTCCATCGTCGTTTACCGCTATTATCTTGTGGTCAACGGTCAGAAAAAGGAGGAAAAGACTTATTATACCGCCGCGGATAAGGTTGCGGATATGGATGATGAAAATAAGGCGCTCTTCCTTGCGATCGGCAAGACGGGAACGGGCTATGACGTGAAGATCGGCGAATACGTGGAGGATCTGCAGGTGATGCAGGACTTCATTGCCTACCGCGTGGATGCGATCCCCTATATGATCAAGAGAACCGAGATCGTTCGTTTCAATTTCGTCAACTATTCTCAGCGCGATCCCTACTACGGAGAGAGCATTTATCAGAACAAGACCGAGAATAAGGACATTTACGGTCTCAACGACGACTCTTGCCAGAGCGTGCTTTTGCATCTCGGCGGCGTTGGCGAGTCCACCTCGGTCGCCTACGGCTATTCGGGCGACGAAACCGTTGCTATTGGACTCACGCCCGAGAATATGCGTAAATACGGCCTCTATGCCAACACCGTTTATTACCTTCTGCCCCGTGGCGTGAAGGAAATCGGGGGAGATGACGAGAGCGACGCAACGATGGGTGATTATGATTCCGAGACCCAGCTTGGCTTCACCGTTTATATCAGCGACAGGCAGATTGACGGAAGCCGCTATATCGCCTCGGATCTTTACGGCGTCGTTGTCCGCGTAACGGACGAAAAGCTGGATTATCTGGATCTTTCCTTCCTTGACTTCTGGGCCAGACGCCTTCTGGTTTCCACGGATATTGACGGAATTGAGCAGGTCGAGGTTGAATTCAATTTCGACGATATGAAGGGAAAATTCGATTTCATTCTGGAGCACCACGACGTGACGAATCCGAACAACAATACCGTTGTGGATATGATCCGTCTCAAGGTTTGCCCCTATGCGAATGCATATTCGAATGCGCTCGTGGAGTATATGCTTGCGGGCGGCAAGGTGCCCGGCGAGCTTCTTGAAGACGGAACGCTTCCGATGCTCTCCCTCGTCACGCTCTATAACCGCCTCGGCCCCGAGGAGCTGATCCGCGAGGGCGTCAGCGTTATGGGCGAGGATTATGCGGGAACCTATTTCTTCAAGATGACGCTCGGTATCCTTTATACGACGATGTATCTTGAGACCTTCTCCGAAGAGGAGCAGAAAGTTATCCTCGAAAACAATCGGATGCTGGCGCGTATCTCCTTCGTTCTGAAGGACACGGCGTATAAGTACACCTATGAATTTTACCGTGCCTCCGACCGCCGCGTGCTCGTTAAGCTCTATCGCACCGATGCCGCAGGCAATCCCGTGAAGGGCGTAACGCCCGTTTCGGATTTCGCGATCTCCACCTCCATTTTCAAGAAGTTTATGGGCGCTTTTGATGCGCTTCTGAATGCCAAGGTGGTAACGGGAGACGAGCCCTTCTTTGATACGGATAGCTCCGCTTCCTGATTTTGATAAAAATTATATATATTTTCATTAAAAAGTAAAAAAAGCAGTTGCTTTTTGCTCGAGACTGTGCTATAATATTTTCATTCAACGGGGGAGCGCTCGGCTCCCCGATATAAAAAACAAAGAGGTTTGAAACAAATGATGAAGAAAATTCTTGCCCTGGTACTTGTCATTGCAACGATGGCGCTGGTGCTCACCGGCTGCGCTTATCGCTATGACAAGAAGGATATGTCGCAGTTTGCGACGGCGGATTTCTCGAAGCTGGATGCGCTTCTTGCCGCACTTGAGATCGAGGATAGCGATTTCGGCCGCTATATCGCAAACGATAAGGCGCGCGATGCGAAGGTTCTTGAGAAGATCGATAGCCTTCTCGCCGAGAAGATCAAGGCCGAGGATGCCAATAAGCTTTCGGGCGATGCGGATCAATACGGCTTCCGTCAGCAGATCTATTATGCCTTCTATTGCTCCGTTGAGGTAGAGGGAGAGACGATCTATTTCGATGCAAAGAATATGGATGATTCCGCGCTTGCAAAGTTCCTCTCCAATCCCAAGTACAGCGCAGAGGATCTTTCCGCAACCGAGGAGCTTCTCGTGAGCGATTATCTCAAGAAGGTCTTTGCCGCAATCAATACGCTTTCCGTGAAGGATTATGCATACGATAGCGAAAGCAGCAGCAGCACGGCGCTTGCCGCAGGCGACCTCGTTTTCGTTTCGTATAAGTATAGCTACACCGAGGGTGGCACCACGAAGGATATAACCGCTGAGTACCTTCCTCTCACCGTCGCTACCGCAGAGGGCACCGTGGATAGCATCGCGGAGCTTATCGCAGGCAAGTTGATCGGCAAGATCGAGGGCACGGAGACGGCTCCCCTGAAGTTCACCGATGCAGAGAAGGGCGAGTGCACGCTCAGCTCTCTCACCGTGCATTTCAGATCCAAGGGCAATTTCGTTGAGGTGAAGGACACGACCTATACCGAGGCGGATAAGAAGATCAAGAATGCCGCCAATACCACGGCAGAGCAGATCAACATCAAGGATCAGGAGATCACCTATTATATTTATCCCGCATATGCATATCCCGTTGCGGAGTTCACGGCAGAGAACGTTGTTGAGGTAATCTTCGGCGATTCGATCGCAACCGATTCGCTTCCTTGCTTCACGGACGATGAGGATCTCAAGAAGATTATTGAGGACGTTGTGAAGCTGAAGTCCACCTACGATCAGCTCAATTCCAAGGCAACCGCTACCGGCGCAACGCAGAAGCAGAAGGACGATGCAAAGGAGGCAAAGGATAAGCTTGATGCCGCTCTTGCAAAGCTTTACGAGGATCTGCTTAAGAAGGATGCGCAGGTTGGCACCGTGATCCTTGAGGAATACACCGAGAAGATC
>JAZTWU010000158.1:0-29709 GCA_045636085.1 Eubacteriales bacterium | reverse complement strand
CTTGTCTTCCTAAGACCGCTTGGCCTCCGACTTGCTATGATGATCAACAATGCGGATTGGCTGCTCGGTCTCAACTACGTCGAGGTGCTTCGTGACGTCGGAGCCTGCTTCTCGGTCAATCGTATGCTCACCGCAGAGTGCTACAAGCAGAGAATGGAAAAGGGTCTCTCCTTCCTCGAATTCAACTATATGATTATGCAGTCCTACGACTTCTATCATCTCTATAAGCACTATGGCTGTAATATGCAGTTCGGCGGAGACGATCAGTGGTCCAATATGCTTTACGGCACCGAGCTGATCCGCAAAAAGCTCGGCAAGGATGCTTATGCAATGACCATCAATCTCCTTCTGAATTCCGAAGGAAAGAAGATGGGAAAAACGCAGAGCGGCGCCGTTTGGCTTGATCCCAACAAGACGGCTCCCTACGATTTCTATCAGTACTGGAGAAACGTTGGCGATAAGGACGTTCTTAAGTGCATCCGTATGCTCACCTTCCTTCCTCTGGAGGAGATCGACAAGATGGATACATGGGAAGGCGCTCAGCTGAATACCGCCAAGGAAATCCTCGCATTTGAATTGACGAAGATGATCCACGGTGAGGCAGAGGCCGTTGCGGCGCAAAATGCCGCAAGAGCGCTTTTTGGCGCGGGTGACAGCGCGCTGACACCTTCCGTTGAGGTGGACGAATCTGCTCTGATCGACGGAAAGATCGATGTCAATTCCCTGCTTGTGCTTGGCAAGATGGTTCCCTCCAGATCCGAGGGACGCCGCGCCATCGAGCAAGGCGGCGTTACCGTTGAGGGCGAAAAGATTACGGACGTGAAGGCTTGCGTGGATAAGGCACAGCTTAGCGCGGGCGTTCTCATCAAGCGCGGCAAGAAGAGCTTTGCAAAGTTTATTCTCAAGTGATTTCGATATTTTTGAAAAAAAGAGCGTTGCAAAAAATGCAACGCTCTTTTTTTCTGCCTTATTTTTGGAGTTGATTTTCAAATATTCAGAACAACAATCGCCATAACGCCAAGAAGGACGCCGATTTTTTGAAGAAGCGATAGCTTCTCCTTGTAAACGATTACGGAAAGCGTTGTGGCGCAAAGAATTCCGCCCGCAGAGATGATCGGAAACATAACGGATGCATCCATTTTGGTTGAAAGCATCAGCACCATAAGATTCACGGCTCCGTTTGCCAATCCGCCAACTGAAGCAAAAATTCCGCCGCATTTTATGTTTTGCAGAAGGCTTTTTCTTTCCTCGGATACGAGGGCACAGATTAGAAAGGCGAGGAAGGCGATGGAAAGCGCAAGGATCATAAATTCATTCTTATATGCGCCGCTGAAATAAAGCTGCTGCCCCTTCTGCACGGTGGAGCAACCGCCACCGCCGATAAATGCGAGGACGACGAATAACAGCCATTTGCCCGAAAGACGACCTTCCCCCTCCGTGCCCTCCGCCTTCGCGGAAAGTCCTTCAAATCGGATCAGGAAGATGGAAACGATCAAAAGAAGAATTCCCGCCAGCAAGAGGAAGGAAAACGGCTCGTTCCAAGCAATCAAGCCGTATACCGTCGGAATGAGAAGCGAATACGAGGTGATCAGCGTGGTGATGGAGAGCGGCCCCTCCTTGATGGCGAGGAGCGTGAATATGATGCTGAGACTGTATGTCACGGCAAAACCGATTGCGTGCGGAAGGATTGCGAGGCTGAAATGCAGTGAGCCGCCGCTCGTTGCAATAAAAAACAAAAGCGCGGCAAGCACGCCGATGGCCGAAAAGGTATAAGGCCCGCCGCCCGATCTTTTCGTATACATTTTTTTGGTTATATGCTGAACCGTGATGCCAAGCACCACCAAAATCAAAAGAAGTGCATCCATAAAAAACCTCAAGCAAAAGAATACTTTAGTATTCTACCATAAATAAGTCAAAAAGTAAAGAGAAAAATACTTTCATCGAAAAAAAGAAGCGGAGGCCAAGGCCTCGCGCTTCTTTTTGATTATCGCGGCAATCAGATGCCCAACAAAAGCTCCATAACATAGAGCTCAAGCTTTTCGTAATCTCTCTCTTCAACGCACTTTTTCTGGAATGCATAGTCAAACTTCTCCGCCTTTGCTTCCAGCGCCTTGAAGATACGAAGGCTGTTTTCAAGATGCTGATAAGAGCCCTCATCCTTCTCGGTTCTCATTGCCTTAACATCGAGACCTACATATTCGCCGTTCTGTCCGTACCCGTTTTCAAGCAGAACCTTTACCTGATTGAAGGCGGCGCGGATATTTTCAACGCCGAAGCTCTTATCCTGGTCAAATTTCAAGCCGTTCTGATCGTTAAGGTGAACGCCCCAAAGCTTGCCGAGTGCCAGAGCAAAGCCGATTTCACTTGCGGGATCAAGGCCTGCAAGCATTGCGTGCGCGGACTCAAGGAGACCGCCGACACGGGAGGGATCGCTCGATGCGGCGGAGATCGCCATGCAGTGACCGAGCGTGGGGCAAACGCTTCTGTCCACAGGCTCGTTGGGCTTGGTTTCGATCAGGATCTTGATATTCTTATCGTATGCAAGCATCTTATTGATCGCATCGATGAGCTTCTTCGTGGATTCCACGGGAGACTTGGACTCATAGCAGATCGTGCCCTCTCTTGCAAGCCAGAGAACGATCTTATCGCATCCGAGCACATTTGCAATATCGATGGAGCGGTATGCGCGCCACATTGCGTATTCTCTATCCTCTGCGCTGTTGGAGGTGAAGCCACCGTCCACCGTGTGAGGATCCATCCAAAGACGGGGTGCCACGAATTCGGCGGCGAGACCGTATTTGTCAAGAAGCGCCTTTACCTTCTTTGCTTCCTCAATTACCTGCTCGGGCGTGTAATCGTTGATGTTCGGAACTGCATCGTCATCGTGGAACTGAATTGCATCGAAGCCCATTTCCTTGAACTTCTTGATCTTTTCCTCGAAGGCGATCTCGTCTCTGACTGCGGGGCCGTAGGAATCGGCGCCGGAATGCACATTCCAAGGGCCGACGGAAAACTTAAACTTGCTCATTTTATTTTCTCCAATCATCAATTTTTATCCATTTTTTCTGTTTTGAGCTATCGACGATCGCTTCGGTGAGCTTCACGATATAAGCCGCATCCTCCAGAGTGGAGAAAACGGTTTCGCCCTGCATTCCCTCTGCGATAAATTTATAGAACGCATAGATATTTCCCTTAAAGGCATCGTTCCATCCCTCGGGATGGCCCATAGCAAGCGCCGTATAAGGTCTTGCTCCCTTGGAAATGCTGTTCGGATCGCGGATGATGGAACGGTTGTCATCGTCTCTCATACCGATCCAGAGACGGTCATTCTCCTCCTGATTCCAGCGGACGGAGGCCTTTGAGCCGTTGATCTCGAAATTGAAATAACATCCGTGACCTGCGGCAACCTCGGAAACGTGATAAACGCCCGTTGCGCCCTTGTCCGTATGGAAAAGAACGGCACCGTATTCCTCGTTTTTCACTTCCACCTCGTCATATTCCGTCGGAACGCTCGAGGTGAAGGTTTCGGATTGCTTTCTCGGCTTTTTTCTCACGGGAATAACGGTTTTCAGATCCGCCATAACCTCGGTGATCCTATGCCCCGTTATATGCTGAACGGCATCCATCCAATGCGAGCCGATATCTGCGATCGCGCAGGAAACACCCGCAACCTCAGGCTCAAGGCGCCAGCTGTAATCCGTATCGTAGAGCAACCAATCCTGCTGATACGAGCCCGTGATCACGCGAACCTCGCCGATTGATCCGCTTTCGATGCGACAGCGGCTTTCCTGCACCATCGGATTCAAGCGGTAATTGAAATTGACGGCGACTGCCGTATTCGGATACTGCTTTTTCAGCTCCAAAAGCTCAAGAGCCTGCTCGTAATTCATACAAAGCGGCTTTTCGCTTAAAAGATGCTTTCCCGAAGCGAGAATCTTCTTATTTATGGAAAGATGCAGAAAATTGGGCGTGCAGTTATGCACCGCATCTATATTCGGATCGGCAAGCAGCTCATCAACGCTTGAATAGCACTTTTCGATGCCGTAATACTCCGCCTTTGCTTTTGCAAGCTCCGCATTCGTATCGGCGATCGCATAAAGCTCGCAAAAGCCGATGCGCCGCACGGCCTCGATATGGCTCTCACCGATATATCCCATACCGATGATGCCGACTCTAATCTTTTTCATATCGGTACCCTTAGTCCTTTACGAACTTGCACAGATAATCGTAGTTGTTCTTTGCACTCTCGATATTGGATACCGGAGGCTTATCAAGCTCGATGCAAAGAGGTCCCTCGTAGTTTACGCTCTCGAGGATCTTGAAAATTTCGGGGAAGTTGACGGTTCCCTTTCCAAGCTCGTGGAAGCAGGTCATAATCGGAACGCCGGAATCCACCCAGCCCGAATCGGTCACATCATCACCAAGCTTATAATCCTTCAGGTGAATGAACTTCACTCTGTCTGCATACTTGCGGATCACCTTCACGGGATCTGCGCCTGCGGCGGCGATGTGCGCCGTATCGGGTGCGAGAGAAAGCATATCGGGATCGGAATTTTCCATCACGTAATCGATTTCATCCTCAAACATAAAATAAGTATTCACATGGGGATGCACATTCGTGGTGATTCCGTATTTCTTGGCGATTTTTGCGAATTTGATCATACTGTCGAGGTTCTGACGCTTGGCGGCCTCATCCATCACCTCGGGGCGACCGTGCGTTCCCTGCAGGGTGACGATATTGATTCCCATTGCCGCAACGAGCGAAAGCTCCTTATCGAGATTGCCGAAGAGCTTCTCCTCCTCGCCGATGGCGGGGATATGGAAATAAAAGCTCACAGCCTTCAAGCCATAGGAATCCAGCATTTCGGAATATTCCTTGTGATCAAGATCAAAGGCATAAAGCGCGCTCTTCACGCTCTCGAAGGACTTATATCCGATCGAGGTAACGTCTCTTGCGGCTTCGATGGCCTGCTCTCTCGTCTGCGTTCCCCAAGGCCAGATTGCATAAGTGATTTGGGATTTCTTCATTTTCTATCCTCCTGTGAAAAAATAAAGCTGTAATGGTTTTTGCTGTTATGCTTACGATTGTATTATATCAAACTATTCTCTATGAGACAAGGTCGTATTTTTTTAACAAATACCCAAAAATTTCCCACTCGGAGAGTAAATATATTTCTGTATCTATTGCAATGGATGTCAAAATATGATACAATGAAATACATACGGGGGTGGTATTTATATGTATTATGAAAAACTTGCCGATGCAGACGGGCATCTTCACTTCAGAAGACACACGAGGGAAGATCCTCCCTTTTGCGCAAGCATTGCGCACTATCACGCAAGCTTCGAGATCTATCTTGTCTCAAAGGGGCGCTTTCCCGTTTATCTAAACGGTGAGGCGCGCGAGCTTTGTGAGGGAGAGATCGCCTTCGTTGACGGACTTTTGCCGCACAGATGCGGCTCACAGACATACAGCGAGGATTTTGAGGTTTTCGTTATCGTTGCAAGCAAGCGGTATTTCGGCCGTGAATTGGATACGAGCCGCATTTCTCCGTTTACGGCGGCAAGCGAAAAAACGCAAAAAATTCTCGATTTCGTTAAGATTTCGCACGAAACCAAGGATGAAATGAATCACGAAATGCGCCTCGGCTTTACGAACTATCTGCTCGGAATGCTGTTAAAATACTGCGAAGGGGAATCCGCGGCACGCAAGGGACGCTCGGATCTCGCTGTGGAAATTATGCGATACATAGACACCTCGTTTCGCGAGGAGATCTCGCTTTCTTCCCTTGCAAAGAAATTCGGCTACACCCCCTCATATATATCGAGAAACTTCAATAAATATGCCTGCGTAAGCCTGCACGAATATATAAACCGCCTTCGGTACAGCCGGACAAGGAAGATGCTGGAGACCGATAAAGGCATCACGGTTTCGGACGCCGCGCTCGCCTGCGGCTTCGCAAGCGTCAAAACCTATTATAGAATTGCCAAACAGTATGGGATGAAATAAGTGCAAGTTTTGAGACAAAAAGCGCAAAATATGCTATTTTCAATTCAATAAAACGGATGTATAATAAAGTAAAAACGAAAAAGGAGTTTTCATATGAAAATCGGCGTTATTATCGATAGCTTTCGCAAGGATTTCCGCTCTTCCGTTGAAGAAGCGAGGAAGATCGGAGCAAATGGCGTTCAGATCGGACATAAGTTTCTTATCGGAGAAAACGAGCTTCGCGTTGATATAAAGGAAGCGAAGAAAATTCTCGACGCTTACGGAATGGAGGCCTCTGCCGTTTGTGCCGACATTGGTTGCACGATGTTCTACACGGGCGCTTGCGCGCTGATCGAAAAGGAAAAGCAGCTGCTTCACATCGCAAAGGAGCTCGGAACGAATATCGCAACCACGCATATCGGCGTTGTTCCCGCGGATAAGAGCTGTGAGCAGTATAAGAGTATGCACAAGGTTTGCTATGAGCTTGCGGAATTTGCGAAGAGCATCGACGGGCATTTTGCCGTTGAAACAGGCCCCGAAACCTCCCTGATTCTCAAGGATTTCCTTGATAGCCTCGGAAGTGACGGCGTTTCCGTAAACCTTGACCCTGCCAATCTCGTTATGTGCGCAGGTGACGATCCCGTGCAGGCTGTTTACAACCTTAAGGATTACATCGTGCACACGCACGCAAAGGATGGCATTCAACTGAAAGCCTTTGATACCCGTACTTTTTATGCTCCCTCCTTCTTTGGTCTTGAAAAAATTCCCTCCGCGGGACTTTTCAAGGAGGTTCCCCTGAATCAGGGCGGCGTTTGCTGGGATAAATATCTCGCGGCGCTCCGCGAGATCGGCTATGAGGGATATCTGACGATCGAAAGAGAATGCGGTGACACCCCGTCCGTTGACATTCTCGAGGCCGTTCGCTTTCTTGACAGCAAGGGTGTTCGATAAGGAGAATAGTGATGGAAAAGATTAAAATTGCAATTGTTGGAACGGGAAATATTTCCGAGGTTCATATCAAGTCTTATCTGAAAAATCCGAACGTTGAGCTTTATGCCTTTTGCGATATCAACGAGGAAAATCTGAAAAAGCGCGGTGCGCTTTACGGCGTTACCAGACTTTATACGGATGAAGAAACGATGCTGAAGGAGCTGCCCGAGATCGATGCCGTCAGCGTATGCACATGGAACAGTGCGCACGCGCCCTGCTCTATTCTTGCGCTCCAATACGGCAAGCACGTGCTTTGCGAAAAACCGATGGCGATGAATGCTAAAGAAGCGCGCCAAATGATCGATGCATCGAAAAAATACGGCAAGAAGCTTATGGTTGGATTCGTTCGCCGCTTTGGAAATGATACTGCGATCACCAAGGATTTTATTAATGCGGGCAATCTTGGCGATATTTATTATGCAAAAACCACCTATCTTCGCAGAAACGGATGCCCCGGCGGCTGGTTTGGCGATAAATCTCGCTCCGGCGGCGGTCCCTTGATCGACCTTGGCGTTCACGTGATCGATCTTGCGCGTTATCTGATGGGATGCCCGAAGCCCGTTTCGGTTTACGGCGCAACCTTTGACTGCATCGGAAGACGCGATACGCTCAAGGATAAGGCGGCTTATACGATCCGCGGCAAGAAGGAGGATCCCTTCACCGTTGAGGATATGGCGACGGCGCTCGTGCGCTTTGATAACGGCGCGGTTCTTTCCGTGGAGGCAAGCTTCAATCTCCATATTAAAAAGGATATCGGCTCGATCGAGCTCTTCGGCAGCAAGGGCGGCGCTAAGCTCTCTCCTGAATTTGAGCTTTTCACGGAGATGAATAATTATCTTGTGGATGTGAATCTGAATATGCCCTCCGCGCTTTCCTTTGAGGGACTTTTTGAAAATCAGATCAATTTTTATGTGGATTCCATTTTGAATGACCGTGACCTCTCCTCTATTGCCGAGGATGGATGCACGCTGATGAAGATTCTCGATGCAATCTACCTTTCCGCAAAGGAAAAGAAAGAGATCGTGATCGACTGATCGGCTGACTTTTAATTTATATAGCAAAAGCAGAGCCCTTTTATAGGCTCTGCTTTTGCATTCTTTCTATTTTTTCAAGCTGATTTTTTTCCGCAAGACTATCGAGATATTCGCGCGGCGAGCAATGGAATTCCTCTCGGAATACGCGATAGAAGGTTCGCATGGAATTGAAGCCGCTTTCCATAGCGCAATGCGTGATGCTATGCTTTTGCTCATTTAAAAGCATCATTGCATTTTTGAGGCGCACCGCCGAAAGATACTCGCAAAAGCCCACCTGGAAGCTTTGCTTGAAGCATCTGGAGACATAGCTTTTATGATATCCGAACTTTACGGCCAAGGAATCGAGAGAAATATCGGCCCTGAAATTTTCGTTGATATAAAGAAGCATTTTTGCGGGAATGATAGGATCGGCGGACTGCGTATTTTCTCTTAGAAAAACGCAATCCATCAATATGCCGAGGATGACGTGGATATAGCCGAGGCGCGTGATTTCATTCACCTGCTCCGCCTTTAATTCTTCGATGCAGGATTTGATTTTTGCAACCGCCGCAGGATCCGTTATGAAGGGATAAACGGCTTTTCTGTGGCGCGTGGCGATCATAAATTGCTCACAAAGATATACAGGAATGATAAACACGCTGGAACGGGAATACTGCGGCGTTTTATATGCGTGCGACTCATAGCTGAGCGCGACGGACATCTCACCCGCGCGAAGCGTTCTATGATGGCCGCCCACGAGAAACTCCATTTCACCGTCCTCAACGAAATAGAGCTCAATATGCGAATGAAACTGAAAAACGCAAGCATCATTCTCGTATTCCTTATAAAAAAGCTTATTATGACGCTCTCGACTGATGTTAAATTCCGGCTGCATTCCTTCACCTCGTCAAAAAATGGCACAAACTTAGCATAATATGGCGCGAAATAACCAAATATTTCTGCTATAATTATATAGCAACGGTAATTCGTTGTCAATACTACGGTTAAAATTTTACACATATAAAGGAGCGTTTTTTATGATTTACGGTATTTTGAAGGACATCAAGGAGGGTGAGTTCCGCGTTATCACCACTCCCGCTGAGGTAAAGAGCATTGTTGCCGCAGGCCACAAGGTTTGGGCTCAGCACGACTGCGGAAAGGCCGCAGGCTTCCCCGACGAGAAGTATGAGGCGGCAGGTGCAAAGATCGTTGCTACCGCTGAGGAGCTTTGGGCAAACTGCGATATGGTCGCAAAGGTGAAGGAATTCACCGATTGCGAATATCCCCTTATGCGCGAAAATCAGATCATTCTCGGATGCATCCATCCCGCAGGTCATCCCGAGGAGGTTGATGCAATTCTCAAGAGCAAGTGCATTGCCTTCACCGCAGAGGATGCGCATCGCTATGGCTCTCCCAACTGCGAGGCTGCAGGTAAGCAGGGCGCGCTTTTCGGACTTGAATCTATGCTGACCATCAATGGCGGCAAGGGTAAGTTCGTTGGCGGCTTTGCAGGCGCTCCCAGAATGAACGTTCTGATTCTCGGCGCAGGCGTTGTTGGTCGCGGCGCACTTGAAATTCTGCACGCTCTCGGCGCAAACTGCACCGTTATGGATATCAACGTTGGTCTTCTCCGCACCCTTCTTTCTCAGTACAACAGCCAGATCAGCACGATGATCTGCAACAAGGAAGCAATCGCAGACGTTCTTCCCCAGACCGATATGGTGCTGAACTGCGTGAAGTGGGACAAGAGCAGAACCGACTTCCTCATCGATAAGGAAATGCTCAAGCTGATGGAGCCCGGCTCCGTTCTCGTTGATATTTCCAACGACGATCCCGGCGCAATCGAGTCCAGCCACGAGACGCATCACGACAATCCCCGTTATGTTGTAAACGGCGTTGTTCACTACTGCGTTTCCAACATCCCCGGCGCCGTTGCCAACTCCACCTCCGTTGCATATGCCTCCGAGATGCTTCCTATGATTATGAGCATCCTCAACGATGGCGTTGCAAAGTGCTGTGAGAAGGACGGCTTCTATCGCAGAAGCCTTACGGCATATAAGGGCTATCTGACGCACGAGGAGACCAGTGCCGTTCAGAACAAGGCTTGGATCCGCCCCGAGGACATTCTCGGTATCGCAGACAAGAAGCTTGATTTTGCTCCCCCTGCAACCGTAACCAGATCCAACAACTTCATTAAGCTCGAGAAGTAATATGAATTTTCAGACGGATTATAAGCTGGAAGGCTTTATTGAGGATGCGGCATGGGAAGGCTTCCCTGCCGCAGTCCAAGACCGCTTGCGCGGATGCCTCATTGACCTGCTCGGTGCGCTGCTTTCCGGAACGAAGAGCGAGCAATTTGCCGTTGGCTTAAGAATTGCAAAAAGCATTTTCGGCAAAGGCGACGTTGCCGTGATCGGCTCGGAGGAGCGCTTCTCTATGATCGGCGCCGCCACCGCGATGGGACACGCCTCGAATGCTTACGATATTGACGACGGACATAATCTGATCCGTGCCCATCCGGGTACTTCCTTTATCGGTGCGCTGATCAGCGCCGCATACGAAAAGAATCTTTCTTTGAAGGATCTTTTTACCTCGATGCTTGTGGCATACGAGGCCTCGATCCGTATGGGCGCCGCAATTATGGATTATTATCAGTATGCCCATTCCAGCGGAACCTTCGGCTCAGTGGGCGTTGCTGTTGGCGTTGGTAAGCTTCTTGGCTTCACGAAGGAGCAGATGAACCACGCGCTTTCCATTTCGGAATTCAACGCGCCCCTCGTTCCCGGTATTCGTAGCGTGGAATATCCCTCTATGAATAAGGACGGCGTTCCCTTCGGCGTTATGATCGGTATGCTCTCCGTTTCGGAGACGGAATGCGGTTTCACAGGTAACAAAAACCTTCTGGAGGCCGATGCTTACCGCTCCTATCTTGACGATCTTGGCGAGAAATACGAGGTTCTTTCTCTTTATTTCAAGCCCTATCCCTGCTGTCGCTGGGGACATCCTGCGATTGACGCCTGCATCCATACGATGAAGGAAAACGCAATCGATTGGAGAAATATTGAAAAGGTCGTCATCAAGACCTTCCACCGCGCAACGCTTCTTTCGAAGATCGAGCCAAAAAGTGCGGACGATGCGCAGTACAATATTGCCTACCCCGTTGCAACAGCACTCGTGCACGGAGATTTTTCCATCGAGCACGTTATGCCCGAGGCCTTCAATGACAGCGAGGTTCTTGCAATGATGAAGCGCCTTTCCTTCGAAAAGGACGAGGAGCTGGATGCACTTTTTCCCGGCAAGCGAATCTGCCGCGCACAGATTTACACCAAGGACGGCAAGTCCTTCATTTCGAAGAACTTCGAGCCCAGCGGCGAGGCGCACGAGAATATCGGCAAGGATTGGCTTTGCGCAAAGTTCCATCGCATTGCCGCCTGCGTTCTTTCTGAGGATGCGAGAAACGAGGTTATTTCTCTCGTTTACGGTGATGAAAATCTTTCCGTTCGCGCTCTCGTGGACCGTATCAACCAACTTCTGCCATAAAATATTGTTTGTTTTTTTGATTTTATAACTAAAGGAGGACGGTGTATGCATAATTTCTTTGCCTATATGGCTCGAATGAAGCTGATCAAGCGCTGGAGTCTTATGAAAGCAAATGAGCCTGAAAACATTGCGGAGCACAGCGCACAGACCGCGCAGATCGCTCACGCCTTGGCTATTATCAAAAACCGCCTCTACGGCGGAAATCTGAATGCGGATCGAATTGCAACGCTGGCCCTCTATCACGAGGCCGCCGAGGTTTTGACGGGTGATCTTCCGACACCGATCAAATACTACTATGCCGAGACCCGCACGGCCTTTAAGGACATGCAGCAGATCGCAAGTGAGAAGCTCGTTTCAATGATCCCTGAGGAACTGCGCGAGGATTTTCAACCCCTGATTTCGCAGGACGAAAGCTCCTATGAGCATATCCTTGTGAAGGCTGCAGATAAGATTTCGGCTTATATTAAGTGCATTGAAGAGATGCGCACGGGAAACAGAGAGTTTGCAAAGGCGGAGATTTCTCTTAAAAGAGAGGTTGAGGCTTATTTCACCTATCCCGAGATCGAATATTTTATTAAAACCTTCCTCCCCTCCTTCAAGAAAACCTTGGATGAGCTGGACTAAGGAAAATAAAAAAAGAGCGGATCGGCAAAAACCGATTCGCTCTTTTTTCGTGCTATGGAGCGGGTAATGGGAGTCGAACCCACCTCTCAACCTTGGGAAGGTCGCATTCTACCGATGAAATATACCCGCGGGCACATTTATTATAGCAAAACAAATGTGCAAAATCAAGGGTTTTTTGGGATTTTTCAAAAAGTTTTTATTTTCCCTCAAGCTTTTGGAAAATACGGCGCATTAGCTCAAAGGGGATCACGCAAAATGCCAATCCAACCACAGAAAACAGTTGCCCGAACGATAGCGGTGCGGATCGAAACAATGCGCCGCCGAAGTAAATGATGAAAAGCTGGATCACGGTGATCGAGGAAAGGATAAAGAGAAACGGCAGATTTTCAAAAATCCCGTGAAAAATCCAGAGCCGATCGCTTCTCGTATGAATGCAATTGAATAGGCCGATAAAAATAAAGAGTGCGTAAAATCCTGTTAAAAATTCAATGCTTTCAACGCGGTAATCAAAGCGATTGGAAAGAAGCATTCCCTTCAGATATAAAAAGCAGAGCGAGAGCGTGAAAGCACCCGTGATCAGTATCTGCCGTATCATTTTACTCGTTAAAATCGATTCCTCGCGCGCCTTGGGCTTTTCCAACATATAGTGGCGAAGCGGCGGTTCTCCTGCGAATGCAAGCCCTCCTAAGGTATCCATAATCATATTTACCCAAAGCATCTGCACGATCGTGATCGGATTTTCGATACCGATAAATTGGCCGAGGAAGGAAACGCCGCAGGCGGCAAGATTCATAATCAGCTGAAAGGTGACGAATTTTCGAATCGAATGAAAGATCGTTCGCCCGTAAAGCACGGTATTGCCAATGGCGGAAAAATGATCGTTCAGCAAGACGATATCCGATGCGGATTTGGCTATATCCGTTCCGCTCCCCATTGAAAAGCCGATATCCGCCTTCTTCAGGGCGGGTGCATCGTTGATGCCGTCGCCCGTCATTCCAACGACGAGGCCGAGGCCTTGCGATATGCGAACGAGGCGCATTTTATCCTCGGGAAGCGCTCGACAGATCACGCGCAGGCTTGGTATCAGAGCGGCGAGCGCTTCATCGCTTAATGCGCGTAGCCTTTCGCCTGTAATTACAGCGGCGGGATTGCTCCTATGCAGAATGCCGCACTCCGTTGCAATGGCGGTTGCTGTTTCCTCGCCATCTCCCGTCACCATCACCACCTGAATTCCCGCATTCTGCACCTCGCGCACTGCCTCCTTTACGCCGCGGCGGATTTTGTCGCGGAGCGATACGAAACATAAAAAGGTGTATCGGGCATCCCCCTCCACCTTATAGGCAAAGGCGAGCACCCGCTTCCCTGTTTTTGCCTCCGCTTTATAAAGTGCGTAAAGCGCCTGTATATCCGGTGGGATCGCCTTCTCTTGGCTTTGATGCATTTTTTCGCAAAATTCCAGCACGATTTCGGGCGCCCCCTTCAAAAGGCTCAATCGCTTTCCCTCGTGCACGATTTCGGCCGTTGCGTATTTTCTGTTGCTGTCAAAGGGCGTTTGCGAGAGGACGCGCACTTGCGCTACGCTCTCCTTGAAAAAATATTCGCCGAGTGCGCGATCCGTTTGGTTTCCCATTGCGGGCCCGTTTTTTCCGAAAACGCAATCGGTATTGTATTTCGCTGAGAGGCAAAGCGCGGCATACAGTATTTTGTCCTCGCGCAAGGCGCGCATACCGACGAATTTCTTCTCTGTATTGTAAAAGGAATCCACAGAAAGGTTGCCGCCCGTCAGAGTTCCCGTTTTATCCGTGAAAAGGATGTTGAGGGAGCCCGCCGTTTCGATTCCGACCATTTTCTTGACGAGAACGCCGTCTCTTTGCATTCGCCGCATATTCGCGGAAAGAACGACCGTTATCATCATCGGTAGCCCCTCGGGAACCGCAACCACCACGACGGTGATAGCAAGACTGAAGGCGTGAAGAACAACGGAAAGCAGATGTGCAGGTGCTGTGATATCCGCGAGAATGGATGCATAATCAAAATGATTGGATACCACAAGCGAGAAAAAGAGGTTGGAAAGAGCGACGAGCGCCGCCATAATATAACCGATGCGACTGATTTGCTTTGCCAAATTGGAAAGGCGCATTTTCAGCGGACTTTCGCGCGTTTCTCCCTGCACGCCGCTTGCAACGGTGCCGTAGAAGGTGGACGTCCCCACGCGCCCCACGCAAACGACGCCCTTCCCCGCCGTTACAATCGAGCCGCGATATACGCGCACAGGATCGTCCAGCGACCATTCGGATGATGAAACGCTCTCATTTGCTGCTCTTTTTTGAACCTCGGCGGTTTCACCGTTGAGCGCGGATTGATTCACGCTGATCTCTCCCTCCAGCAAAATACCGTCTGCCGCTATGGACTCACCAATGGCGATATACATAATATCTCCGACAACGACCTCGGAGGCAGGTATTTCAATCAGGCTCCCGTCTCGCAAAACGCAGGCTCTTTGCTTTTCGCCCTCGCTTTCCATTTTTTCGAAGGCACGCTCGCTTCCCCATTCGGAAACCGTCGTCACCGTTGCGGCAATCAAAACCGCAAGGGCTATGCCGCCGATTTCAAACCAATTGCAGTCGCCAAAGGAGAGAAAAATGCGCAAGGCGGTGGCAATCAGCAATACCCTTATGATCGGGTCTGAAAGATTATCGATAAAGCGCGAAATAAAGCCCTTTGATTTTCTTTTTTCAAGTGCATTCGTTCCAAATTCGGCTCTTGCACGCAAAATTTGCGATGCACTCAATCCGACGATCTGTTTTTTCATTCTTTTCCTCCCAAGCAATCTGTTGAAATATATGAAGGAGAAAAAGGAAAAATGAAAAAAACGGCCCTTACAAGGGACGAAAAATCTCATCCGCGTGCAAGGGCCGTCTTTATACCGTTAGCGTAATGCATCCTTAACGGCTTCATAAAGCGCTTTTTGATATGTAGGGTAATCCACGCCGTCGCAATCCAAGGTGATATCGGCGTATTTTTCATAAAGCGGTACGCGCTCGTTATAGAGGTCTGCGATCGTCTTTCCCTCCTCAAGAACGATGCCGCGCTTGGAATAATCTCCGATGCGGCGAACGATTTCACCGAGACCGACCGCAAGATACACGATCTTTCCGCTTGCGCCAAGGGCTTTCATAGCACGATCGTAATAAATGGCGCTACCGCCCGTGGAAATCACCGCGTTCTTTTCGGTAAGGGAGATGAGAACCTCCTCCTCCAACTTACAAAACGCCGCAAGGCCGTCTTCATTAATGATATCCTGAAGACGGCGACCTGCTCTTGCTTCTATGCAACGGTCTGCATCAATCCATTCAATTTCAAGGGCGGCGGCAAGTGCCTTTCCCATTACAGTTTTACCGGCGCCCGGCATACCAATCAGCGTGATCGTCATTTTTTCTTCGTCCTTTATTTTATTTCAAATTCAGTATTTTTTTCGCATCGAACGATGGCGGAGGAAAGTGCGGGAACGGAAAGCGCCTTCAGGCTTTCTCCCGAAAGCAGATCGCAGACCTCTTCGCTGAAGGTGAAGAAGCGCTCCGACTGCGTTGGATTCATAATTGTTACATAGCGAAGGGGGCGCGCGATTCTTGCGAAAATGAGGATATCCTCGGTTAAGGCGATAAGGGAAAATTCGCCCTCCTTGTATACGGAATTCTCGCATCTCACCCTTGCCACCCTTTGATAATGGGAAAGAAGCTCGGTGTCCTCTTTTTCGTATGGATACGGAAGTCGGTTGAAGGGATCGCTGTAACCCTCCAGCCCAACCTCATCCCCATAATAGACCGTTGGAAGCCCGGGGAGCGTTGCCAAAGCCGTATAAAGCATTTTCAGGCGTCTTCGTGCAATGGATTTCTGCGCATCCGTCATTCGAAGCGCGGCAAGCTCGGCATTCGTGTGCCCTTCGGCGCTCTCGCCGCCGAGAAGCGTTAAAATCCGCTCCGTATCGTGCGTTCCGAGCAGATTCATCTGCATATCGAGAATTCTCTTCGGCGTGTTGGGATATATTTCGGTGAATACATAGCGGAGCCCCGCGGTGTCTCTCTTTAAGGCATAAGAAATCAAGGCGCTTCGCAGAGGATAATTCATCACGCCGTCCAGCTCCCGACCAAGGTAATAGCTTTTCCTTACACCGTAGGCAACCTTATTCGAGGCATCCTCCCAAACCTCGCCATATAGCAAGGCAGAGGGGTTTTCCTTCAGAAGCGTGCTTTTGATGCCTGCGATAAAATCATCCGAAAGCTCGTCCGCCACATCAAGACGAAAGCCTGCAATCCCCATTTTTGCGTATTTTTCAATCACGCCGCCCTCGCCGAGGAAGAAGGCACGGCAATCCTCTCGATCGGGATGAATGCGCGGCAGAATCGGTATTCCCCACCAGCAGGTGTAGGAATCCGGAAAATCGCTGAATTCATACCAGGAATAATATGGCGAATCCTTGGATTGATAGGCGCCGAGCGCAGGATACCTTCCTTTTTTATTGAAATAAACGCTATCGGAGCCGGTATGATTAAAAACGCCGTCCAAAAGTATGCCGATGCCGCGTTTTTTTGCCTCGGAGATGAGAAGGCGGAGTGCCTCCTCTCCTCCAAACATAGAATCCACAACGGTATAATCGGCCGTATCGTATTTATGATTGGAATACGCCTCGAAGATTGGGCTGAGATACAGAAGACTTGCGCCGAGGGATTTCAGATAATCCAATCGGTCGATAACGCCGTAAAGCGTTCCGCCGTAAAAGGTATTGTTTTCGAGATGCGCACCGGGATATGCAGGATATTCGGGAATCCCGTTTTCCCAGCATTCGATCATTTTCGCATCCTTCTTTATTGGAACGGGATGCTCCGATCTTGCGAAGCGATCCACGAAAATGTGATAGATCACGCCTCCAAGATACGGTTTTTTCTCAACGGACGAAAAATCGGATACGGAAATTTGTACCGTTTGCGCCGCCACCTCTTTTGTGAAGCGGAGGGTGCTCGCCGAAAGCGTTGCGTAATAAACACCGAAGGGCGTATGGGCACGGATGCGCCCGAAATAAAGACCGACGCAAAGCGAATCGAGCGAGGCCGTATAAAGATCCTGTGCACCGCATACGGAGCAAAAGGAAAATGAAATCGTGCAATCTACGCCGTTTTTTCCGTATTCAAAATACGCCTCGGTAATTCCGAGTGCGCGCGGAAGGCGCAATGCGAGTCCTCTTTTTTCTTCTTTAAGAAAGGCGCGACGCGTGCTTTCCTTCTCTCCGTGCAAAAAGGTGAGGTCTGCGAAAAATTCAGAGGGGGCTTCCAAGCGAAGATTTTTCATATAGACCTCTCCTTTCTATTTTTATTTCAGCATTTCGCCGACGGGGCGAAGATGCCAGATGCTTTTTGCATAGTTTTTCACGCTTTGATCCGAGGAAAAGATGCCCGAGGCCGCAATATTGGAAAGTGACATACGGCTCCATCGCATCTCATCCCGCTTATCCGAAAGCGCGCGGCGATATGCGAGGGTATACGATTCAAAGTCTGCAAGACACATAAAGGGATCGGAAACGCCGTATCCGCCGATAAAATAATCTGCGATATGGCGAAAATCCTGCCCGTTTATCGGAGAATACAGGCGATCGATCGCTTTTCGAAGCGCTTTGGAATTGTGGTAGAAATCCCGCGCACAGTAGCCGCTTCGCCATAGATCCTCAACCTCTGCCGTATTCAACCCAAAGATATAGATATTATCGGGGCCGACAGCCTCCAGAATTTCCACGTTTGCTCCATCCAGCGTTCCGATAGTGAGTGCGCCGTTCATCATCAGCTTCATACACCCGGTTCCGCTTGCTTCCTTGCCTGCGAGGGAGATCTGCTCGGATATATCGGCCGCAGGTATCAAAATTTCTGCCATCGATACATTGTATTCCTCCATAAAGACGATACGGAGGCGCTCCCTCGTCACGGGATTGCTTTCAAGCTCTTTGGAAAGATGCCAGATGAGCTGAATGATTTTCTTGGCCATTGCATAGCCGGGGGCCGCCTTGCATCCGAATATAAAGGTCTGTGGCGGAATATCAAGGGAGGGATTTTCGCAAAGCGAATCATAGAGCGAAAGAATTTTCAAAACGCACAGAAGCTGGCGCTTATATTCGTGCATTCGCTTGATTTGGATATCAAAAACTGACTGCGGATCGATCCGCGCGCCGTTTGCCGAAAAGGCATAGTGCGCAAAGCGCGCCTTGTTTTCCTGCTTGATCTGCGAAAGTCGGGAGAGCACCGAGGCATCCGTTTGATAGGCAAAAAGCTCGGAGAGCTTTTCGGGATTTTCACGGTATGCAGGGCCGATCAGCTCATCCAAAAGGCGGCAAAGCTCGGGATTGGCGGAATTCAGCCAGCGACGGTGAACGACGCCGTTTGTCACGCTCGTGAACTTTTCGGGGGTCATTTTATAGAAATCGCGGAAGATGGTTTTCTTCAGAATTTCGCTGTGAAGCTTCGAAACGCCATTGACCGTATGCGAGCCAATGACCGAAAGATTTGCCATCCGCACTTGATTGTAAGCAATCACGGACATACGGGAAATGCGATCCCAATCACCGGGATAAAGATTCCATAGATCCGCTGTAAATCTGCGGTTAATTTCAGAAACGATGGTGTAAATTCGCGGCAGTTTTATTTTAAATAAGTCCTCGCGCCAGCATTCTAATGCCTCCGGAAGCACCGTATGATTGGTATAGGATACGGTTTTCTTAACGATACTCCAAGCATCATCCCATGAATAGGAATAAAGATCCATCAGGATTCGCATCAGCTCGGGAATGCAAAGAGCGGGATGCGTATCGTTGATATGCAGGGATATTTTATCCTCAAATCCATCAAGCGAGCCGTATTCCGAAAGATAATCCCGAAGGATGCTCTGCAAGGAGGCGCTGACGAGAAAATACTGCTGTGAGAGGCGCAAGAGCTTTCCTTCATCATAATTATCCGCAGGATACAGCTGTTTGGTTATGATTTCCGCCTCCTCTGCGGCTGAAAGGCGCTTCATATAGGAGCTTTGCGTGGCCGCGGGATCGGATATCGCGGTATGTGCGGCGCGCGCACGCCAGAAGCGAATCGTATTGACGGCGCCGCTTGCGGTGCCGGGGATCATCATATCGTACGGGACGGCCTTCACCTCTGCGTAATCCGTGTGCGTTATTTTCAGGCCGCCGTTTTCCCAAGTCTCCTCAATGCGGCCACCGAGCCGCACCGTAATGCTCTTTTCCGGATGCAAAACCAGAAAGGCGCCGCCCTTGGGAAGCCATTCGTCGGGAAGCTCGACCTGCTCGCCGTCCACGATTTTTTGCTTGAAAAGACCATTTTCATACAAAAGTGAATATCCGTTTGCGGCATAATCGCAGGCGGAAAGCGAATCCATAAAGCAAGCGGCAAGGCGGCCAAGACCGCCGTTTCCGAGACCCGGATCGGCCTCACAAGCGTAAATTTTATCAAAAGATGAGCCGTAACCCTTTAAAAGGTCACATAAATCGCCGTATATTCCGAGGTTCTCGGCATAATTTTTCAGCGATCGACCAACGAGAAATTCCATACAAAGATAGCAAACGCGTTTGGCGCCCGCCTTCCTTATATTCCTCTTGAATTCGGCGCGCCGTTCAAGAAGAATATCCTTCATCGCTCCGACAACGGCGTGATAGAGCTGATCGGTTGTTGCATTTCGGGGCGTGGCAATGCCGCGCGTTGCCAGCTTTTCATTGATTTTTTTATCGAGAAGATCTTTTGCGATTGCGTTTTTGCTCATACTTAAATCCTTAGGATCTTTTGCTTTCATTCGGGTTTCCTATCATCTTAAAAGATTATCGTATGCTTCAAGATATTTTTTTGCCGAGGCTTGCCAGGAAAAATCAGATTTTTTTGCTCTATCTGCCAATGCATCAAAATCCGCACCGCTGTGATAGAGGCGCAAGGCCTCCTTCAGAGCAAAAAGCATCTGCTGTGCATTGAAATCCTCAAAGGTTAATCCGTTTTGCATCGGATGGATCGAATCTGCAAGACCGCCGACCGCGTGCACGACCGGAACCGCCCCATAGGAGCAGGCGATCATTTGCGCAAGGCCGCAGGGCTCGCTTTTTGAGGGCATAAGAAAAATATCTGCGGCGGCATAGATCTTCTTTGCAAGCGCCCGATCAAATCGAATCAAGGGCTTGAAATTCGGATATTTTTCGGAAAGGGCGGAAAATTCATCTTCATACGCGGCATCTCCCGTTCCGAGCAAAACAAGCTGCACCTGCTCGCTCATAATACGATCCATCGCCTCCAAAACAAGATCCATACCCTTCCCTGCCGTCAAGCGCGTGATCATTGCGATCATCGGCGTTTGGTTCTTTTGCGGCAAGCCGAGCATTTTTTGAAGCTCCCTTTTATTATATGCTTTTCCTGTCTTTCTATCCAAGGTGGAATATGCGCGGAAAATATCCTTTCCGTTTTCGGGAGAAAAGGTCTCGTAATCGATTCCGTTTAAGATACCGATGAATTTATTGTGGATTTTTTCAATGATCGGCGAAAGGCCAAAGGCAAAAGAATCGTCACGAAGCTCCTTTGCATATCCTTCGCTGACGGTGCTGACAAAATCGGAGACAACCAGCGCACCCTTCAATAGATTGATACATCCGTTCCATTCAACGATGGGATAATACTCGTTTCCGAGTACAAAAATATCACCGAGAATATAAGGATCGAATTTGCCTTGATATTCAATGTTGTGCACCGTAAACATCGTGCGCACGCGACCGAGCGCTTGGCAGTCTTTATATACCGTCTTCAGATAGATAACGGCGAGAGCCGCTTGCCAATCGTTGGCGTGAAGAATATCGGGGATATTCCCCGTTTGCTTCATAAATTCAAGCACTGCCATTGAGAAGAAGGCAAAGCGCTCTCCGTCATCCCACTCACCGTAGAAAGGGTCGCGATCAAAATAATAATGGTTTTCAACAAAATAATAGGTAACGCCGCAAGCATCATAGGAATAGATCGAGGCGCCCGTTTTTCTCCAGGAAAGCATAAAGGTGATATCCGCAACCCATTTCATATCCTTGCGGTATTCCACCTTTAAGGATTTATAAAACGGCAAGATCACCTCGCAACGAATCTCTTCTCCCGATGCGGCGATCACGGGCGGCAGAGCGCCCATCACATCACCGAGGCCGCCGCTGGCGGCAAAGGGGCTTGCTTCGCTTGCTACATACAGGATTCTCATACAGCCTCCTTATACGCGACGTCCCTTTGGAATATAAAAAGGCATATTTTCGTTTCCGGAAAGCACCACACCTTCGCTGATATGCACCGATTTATCAGTGACAACACAGCAAAGAGCGCAGTTTTCTCCAACATAGGTTCCTCCGAAAAGAACGGAGTTCTTTACCACTGCTCCCTTTCGCACGACAACGCCGCGGGAAAGCACGGAATTCACGACCTGCCCCTCGATAATGCAATCATCCGCGATCATAGAATCGCTCACGCGGGCACCCGTGCGGTAAACCGTGGGTGCAGAGTTATGCACGCGCGTATAAATTGCGGAGTCACGCCTGCCGATCAGCTGCTCACGCGCCTTTTCGTTTTTCGTGAGAAATACCGAGGTCTTATAATAATCCAAAAAGCTCGAAACCGTTGCGGCATATCCTTGATACGGATACGAGCAATAGCATTGCTTTTTATAGCCCTCAAGGAACATCTGCGTCAGGCTGTTGAGGCCGTATGCATTCGCTTGCTCAATGATCTTGCGCAGATAGGTCGTTCGCATAATATAGATACCGAGCGAAAGCTCGGGATTTTTCCTTGTATAAGTTGCGCTGAGCGCAATATCCGTGATTTTTCCATTCTCTGAGGAAAGCATCATTCGGGGATGCTTTGAGGAATAATCCTCTTCCGCCATTTTCGTGACAAAGCTCACATCCGCCTTTGCTTTTTCGTGCTCCGTGACGGCGGTGCGCAGATCGATATTCAAAACCGTGTCCGCATCCATCATAACGACGAATTCCTCTTTCATTTCGCTGATATAGTCGGACATACTCTTCAGCGCTTCCAGATGATTTTTATAGAGCTTTGCCGAGGAATCCTTTGCGCTCAGATACGGAGAGATCAGCTTGATGCCGCCCGATCGGCGCGCAAGATCAAAATCCTTTCCGCTCCCGATATGCTCGGCAAGAGAGCGGTAGTTATAATTTGCAACGATAAATATATTTGAAATATTCGCGTTGACCATATTGGAGAGGCAAAAATCCGCAAGACGGTAACGGCAGGCAAAGGGGATGGCCGCAACCGCGCGATCGGCGGTCAGTCGCGAAAGTGTGTTATGGTTCAGGCTGGAAAATATAATACCCGCAATCGTTTTCGTCATATCCCTTCCTCCTTCAAGAATTTTCCGAAAAATCGGAGGAAATGACACTTCCCTTCGCGACGACGGTGATTTCATTTTTATTGGCTCTCTTTTTGCCAATGACGCATCCCGCCTCAATTCTCGTATCAGAATCAACGATGGCAGTATAAACCCTCGCACCGGCCGAAACCATGACATCCTCCATAATGACGCTATTTTGCACCTCGGCACCCGCCTCGATCACAACGCCGCCCGAGAGAATGGAGTTCACCACCCGGCCGTTGATATTGCATCCCTCGCAGATCATAGAATTTTCCACCTCCGCCTGCGCGCCGATAAACTGCGGCGGGCGTGCCGTGTTTTTTGAAAAAATTCTGAAATTCTTATCCGAAAGATTGATGGGGGGATTTTCGCTGATCAGATCCATATTGGATTCCCAAAGCGATGCGATCGTTCCGACATCGCGCCAATAGCCCTCAAACCTGTATGCAAACAGCCTTTCGCCGTTATGTAACAGGTTGGGGATAACGTTTTTTCCGAAATCGTTGGAAGAAGTCTCGTCTGCCGCATCCACCTCCAGATAATCGATCAACGTTTGCGTTTTGAATATATAAATTCCCATAGATGCTTGATTGTTCTTGGGATTTTTCGGCTTTTCCTCAAATTCATAAATGGAGCCGTCCTCGCGCGTGTTGCAAATACCGAAGCGACTTGCCTCCTCCATCGGCACGGTGATCGTTGCGACCGTGCAGGCTGCATCGGTCCTGATATGCTGACGGAGCATTGCGGAATAGTCCATTTTATAGATGTGGTCGCCCGAAAGAATCAGGACATTTGAAGGACTATACTGATTGATAAACTCGAGATTCTGATATATGGCATTTGCCGTTCCCTTATACCAATCCGAGCCGCTCTGCCCTTGATACGGAGGCAAAACCGCGAGGCCGCCGCGCGCGCGATCCAGATCCCAAGGCTCACCGCCTCCGATATATTCATTCAGAGCAAGCGGCTGGTACTGCGTTAAAACACCCACGGTGTCGATACCCGAATTGATACAGTTGGAAAGAGCAAAATCAATGATGCGATATTTACCGCCGAAGGAAACGGCGGGCTTTGCTGTTTTTTTGGTCAAATCATAAAGTCGGGAGCCCTGCCCGCCGGCAAGGAGCATAGCGATGCATTCTTTTTTGAAATACATATAGAAAACCGCCCATTCTTTATTCATTCAGCCCATATTTAATTTTACTTTTATATTGGATAACGATCCCGCCGAATGCGGGAAGCGATACGCGATAGCGCTCGGTTGATAGAGAGAGAATTGTATTTTCCCTATCATTATACCAAGTGCGGAATTTTTCTGCGGGATAAAGCTCCTCGGCAATCGGCAAATCCACCTCCTGATCTGTGCCGCAAAAGCTGATAACAATGCAAAGTCGCTCGCCGCTAAGGGCGATTCTTTCGAAGGCAACGAGGTTTTTATCCCCCTCGTTCGGAAGAATCCAAGAGAAGCCGCCTTCTGAAAAATCCTGCTCCCAGAGAGCGGGCGTATCGAGATACATATGATTCAGAGCGCGCACAAAATCCCGCGTATTTTTATGATTATCGTGCTCTAACATAAACCATTCGAGCGCGTGTTCATAATCCCATTCGCGAAACTGCGCAAATTCTCCACCCATAAAGAGAAGCTTTTTGCCGGGATAGGTCATTTGCAGAAGAAGCGCGGCGCGAAGCTGCAAAAACTTGTCCTGCACCGAGCCGTGCATCTTTTCGATCAGTGAGCCCTTCCCGTGCACAACCTCGTCGTGCGAGATCGGCAGAATATAGTTTTCCCCGAAGGCATACATCAGCGGAAAGGTCAGCGCTTTATGGTGATAGCGGCGATACAGCGGATTCTCCTTGAGATAGGCATAAAAATCGTTTGCCCAGCCCATATTCCATTTCATCGAAAATCCGAGGCCTCCCATTGAAACGGGACGGGTGACGCCCGAAAAATCCGTGGATTCCTCCGCGATCATCAGAAGCTCGGGAAATTCCGTCAGAACCGCTTGGTTCATTTTTTTGATAAAGGCAATCGCTTCGAGGTTTTCTCTGCCGCCGTTGACATTCGGGATCCATTCGCCCGGTGCTCTGTCATAATCCAGATACAGCATAGAGGCAACGGCATCCACACGAAGGCCGTCTATATGAAATTCTCTGCAATAATAGAGGGCGCAGGAGATCAGAAAGGACTGAATCTCTTCCCTGCCAACGTCAAAAAAACGCGTGCCCCAAGAGGCGGATTCCATACGGTCGCGCCCTTGATATTCATAAAGCGGACCGCCGTCAAATTCAAAAAGCCCCCAAGCATCCTTTGGAAAATGCGCGCCGACAAAATCCAAAATCACGCCAATTCCCGCAAGATGACAGGCATTGACGAAATATTTGAAATCATCGGGCGTGCCGAAACGGGCGGTTGGCGCATAAAACGCCCCCACCTGATAGCCCCAAGATCCGTCATACGGATGCTCCGCAATCGGAAGAAGCTCGATATGTGTATATCCCATATATTTTGCATACGGTATAAGCACATCGGTGAGCTCACGGTAGCTATAATATCCCCCATCTTCGTGGCGCAAAAAGCTTCCGATGTGCACCTCGTATATGTTGATGGGGAGACCGAGATAATTTTTTGAGGAATCTAAGAGGGATTTTTCACGATAACGAAGATACGCACCGTCTGTGAATTGGAAATCGGAGGAATAGATAATGCTTGCCCCGTCGCTCATCCCCTTAGAGCTGAGTGCATAAGGATCTCCCTTCAAAAGGATTTTCCCCTCGCGCTCAATACGGTATTTATAGCAACAACCGATCAAGCGCTTTTCGGATGAATAGGTGCATTCAAAAACGCCTCGCTCGGTGATCCTTTGCATTGGAATCGGAGAATCCCAGCCACAGAAATCGCCGACGGTGAAAACGGCATCGGCCGAGGGTGCCCAGGTGCGGAAGGTATAATAATACCGCCCCTGATCGAAGTTTTCCTGACATCCAAGAAATCGATACGCCGTGAAATTCGTTCCCTGATGGAAGAGATAAGCATCGGTGGAAACGGACGGATCGTCCATACGGTTCTCCTTTCAATAGAATCCACGGCGAATAAAATATATTATATATTTTAACATTTTTTTATCGCCTTGTCAAGTAAGGGGAGGGTGCGAGATCAAAGCTTTTTCAATGCTTCGAAGAGTGACCGATCGATTTTGCGAAGGTATCTCTCGAAGCGTGCGCGGGAGACAGCCTTGATGAAAATTCGCCTTATGAGATAGATTATAAACGAAAAAGCCGATTTTAAAACGCGAAGGATCAAAAAAAGCAAAAAGATTGGCACGGACATAAAAAATGCACTACCCGCAAGAAGGAGGCGGATGCATAAAAATACCCACTTCTCAATGCTCGGCAATAAGAAGCGCCGCGTAAGAAAAAACGCCGCAATGAGAGGAAAAATGCAAAGCACGCGATATAATCCGTCAAATGCGACATACGTGGAAAGCAAATATCCGAGTGCCAGAAAAATAACGTTGAAAAAATCAACGATTCCATCAAAAAACGGGGATTTTCTTAAGAGCGCATCCTTTTTCGGTAAATAACAAAGAAAAATTCTCGCGCGATTTTGGTATAAAGCTCTCGCCGTTTCCAAAAACAAGCCTCGGCAAGAAAGGATCAGGTGAAGCACCGCTGAAAAAACAGCGCCGAGAGCGCCGCCGACGCCGAGGAGAAAAACGCCGAAGGCAATTTCCGAAAAGCTGAAATAATTCACGAAATGAATCTTTCAAAAAGCTTTTTTCTTTGGCGCCTTTCGTCGGCATAATACACGCCGTCGATCCTTCCCGTGATCCGCGCTTTCCCGGTCTCCTTGGAAAATTCCTCGATCTTCAGCTCCCGCCCCTCAACGGTGAGGCTTCCCATATTTGTTGAAAGCACCAGCGCCGCTTCATCGAAGCTTTCAACGAATATCACGCCGTCTGCCGCTACGGTTACTCTGTCTATGATCTGCAACGAATGGTTCTTTATGATTTTTTCATCTTCTCCCATTTCTATACCTCCTCTCAAAAATAAAACCGATGCATATCACTCAAAGATATGCATCGGTTTTTGTTTTTATTCTTCGATTTCCGAAACGATCTCATACATCCCGACGCTTTCGGTCTTTTTGGTCGTTTCACGGATATCCAGAACTCGGACGGTGACCGACCGATTTCCGAACATAACGGAGATCAGATCTCCGATTTTAACGTCATAGGAGGCTTTGGCACGCTTTCCGTTGACCTCGATTCGCTCGGAATCACAGGCTTCGTTTGCCACAGTTCTCCGCTTTATAAGTCTGGAGACCTTGAGATATTTATCCAAGCGCATACAAATTAGCCTTCAATTGCATCCTTCATAGCCTTAGAGGGAGAAAATGCGGGCTTCTTGCCTGCAGGAATGGAAATGGTCTCACCCGTCTTGGGGTTACGACCCTCTCTTGCGGCGGTATCCTTAACCTCGAAGGTACCAAAGCCGATCAGCTGAACCTTATCGCCAGCCTTCATAGCATCAACGATAGCATCCAAAGCTGCATTTACAACGAGCTCAACGTCCTTCTTCTTGATTTCGGTTTTTGCCGCAACAACATTGATCAAATCTGCCTTGCTCATAATTTGAATTCCTTTCAAATAAAAAATTACTAATTGTATTGTAACAATCTTTAACACAAAATGCAAGGGCTATTCACAATTTTTTTCAATTTATTTGGCAAAAATCGTCTATTTTTATAATTTCAAAACGCGGTTTTTGGTCGTTTTGACATATTTTTTGGAATTTTTATGCATAAAACGCCTGTCAACACAGAGCTAACAAGATAGAATACTGCAAAAGAAAACAAAACGATCAGTGTTTTTAATGAAAAAAACGGAAGAAATTCAATCCATTTGGATACGAAAAGTGCAAAAAGCGTCGCACCGCTCGTATTTAAAAGAGGAAGAAAATGCGTACAAAACAACTCCTTTACCGTGCCGATCTTCATATAGCAAAGCAAAGAAAATATCAGCGATGCAAAATACGATGCCACGGTTCCGATCGAAGCGGCCAAAATTCCCACCTCTTTATTAACGGGAAGAAGAAGCGTGAGCGGAATTTTCACAAAGACGAAAAGCAGCATAGAAGTCATCTGAAGATGCACTCTCTGCGAGGCCTCCAAGGCAGTATTAAGTATGAATAAAAGGGCAAGGGCGGGAATACAGACCGACAACTGCTGTAATACGGGGGCCGCGATTTCGGCACTCTCCTCTGCAAACAAAAGCGCAAGAATACGAAATGGGAAAAAGAAAAACAGAAAGGCGAGCGGGAGCGAAACAAAGGCGCTCGTTCGCGCGCCGAAATGCATCAGTGAGGAAAAGGCCTCTTTGTTTCTTTGCGCGTAGCCGGCGGCGAGCTTTGGCAGTAAAACGACCGCGAGCGCAGATAAAAGTGAGGATGCAAGCTGAAGCATCGGCACGGCCAAGGTCGTGTAATTTCCGTATAACGCCGTCGCCTGCGCTTGTGAGAGGCCGGAAGCCTCCAATCGCCGCATCACCACAGAAAGATCAACCAGCGCTCCCGCACCGCTTGCAACACTGCCAAGCGTGATCGGAAGGGCGATTTTCAAGATCTTTTTGGTCTCCTTCTTTCTATCAAATGCGCATTTCTGCCAAGGATTTAACCCTGTATTCTTAATATTAGCGCGGAGATATAGCGTGCTGACGATGGTTCCGACCGTTATGCCGAGAACCGAAAATGCCGAGAGCCAAGGCAAGGAAAAAGAATAATATTCCCCCAAAAGAATCAGACCCAAGCCGAGAAAAAGCTTGGCACTCCCCTCAATAACGGAGGAAACAGCGGTGGCGGAGAAAAGCCCGTGTGCTCCAAGATAGCCGCGGTAAACTCCCCCTAAGGAAACAAAAAGAAGCGAAGGTGAAATCAAAACAACGGCTTGATAAGCGCGCGGACTTCCGATAAAAGCCGTGATCGCTCCTGCAAAAAGAAGAAGCGCGAGGAAGAAAAAAAGACCAAGACCGAAGAAAAAAGCGGAGGCCGCCTTGAAAATCCTTGCTCCGTTTTGCTTATCCCCCTCCGCAATTTCCTTGCTCACAAGCACCGTGACAGCCTTGGGAACTCCTGCGCTCCCAAGCAAATACAGCGTGGAATAAATCGTGTAAGCCGCGTTGAAATAGCCCATCCCCTCGTCACCGAGTAGGTGCGACATTGGGATTTTATAAAGTAGGCCGATGAATTTCACGAGAATGGCGGCAAGCGCCAGGATCCCCGCCGAGCCGATCAATCCCCTTCTATCTTCTTTTTTCTCCATAGCTTCCTCCTTTCGGAAAACAAAAAAAGAGCTTGCTCTAAAAAATATGAGCAAGCTCTCTTTAATATGTTGAAAATTCTCTTCATTATATATTATGGATAGATTATTTTTCTTCCACTCCGTAAAATTCAAGGATTTTCAAACGATACGACTGCGAAGCGGGCGCATCCTCCCCATCATCCTTTTTTGCCTTGCGCAAGAATTCATAGGGATATTTGGGGCGGAAGATTCTCTCAATACGGTAGCCACCGCGATCCTCGGGCGTTTTGCGCACGAGCTTCGTGACCGCACCTGCGCCGACAGCAAAGATCGGCTGGGTTTCCTCCATCATAAAGATATTATAGAGGCCCTCGTGCCCCTCAATGGAGAAGCCTACATTTTCGAGATTGCCGACGGTATTCTTCTGGCGATACATATAGTACGGCTTATATCCCGAAAACTTGGTTTTCAGCTGAGAATAGAAAACGCTCTTTCCTGCATCTCCGCCTTTCAGCGAATAGATATCGGCATTCTTTTTAAGAACCTCTGCCGCTTTTTTCACACAGAAGGTATGCACGGTGATATTCGTCGGCGCGAGCTCGATGATCTTATCCATCGTTTCCGAGAAGTTTTTGAAATCATCTCCGGGAAGGCCGGCGATCAGATCTACATTGATATCGCGGATGCCGCTTTCCTTAGCAAGTGCAAAGGCACGGTAGAAATCCTCCACCGTGTGACGGCGGCCGATCTCCTTCAGGATATCGTCATTAAGCGTTTGGGGGTTAACGCTGACTCTCGTGACCCCGTATTCCTTTGCAACGGCAAGCTTTTCC
>JAZTWU010000157.1:0-2881 GCA_045636085.1 Eubacteriales bacterium | reverse complement strand
GTATGAATGATGTTTTAACCTGGATTCATCTCAAGGATTCGGTTTCCGATTTCGTTCGTAATATGTATGAGCTTTCTCGCGGTTATTCTGATGTCGTAAAGTTTATCTACAATGGCATCTGTCTTGAAACAAACAAGTTTTCTTTTTACGGTGATTCGCCTGAAGCTGTATTTGATGTTGTCGTTCCTAAGCTTCGTCTTGAGCTTTCCGGATCCGGGCTTGATTTTCTTCGTACTATCGGTTTAGATTTTAATGAATATCGTTTTATTAAGCCCAACCTTCCTCAGGGTGCAACATATCATTTCTCACGCATTGATTTTGCTTATGATTTTATTGATTATCAGCCCCATTTTCTTGATGCTCTAATAGATCATTGCAACACTCATCAGCTTCCGAGCGGCCGTGTTCCTCTTGCTTCTACGCACGGTGCGATCAAATGTAAGATTGTTACTGGAGATCGTAAGGTTTGTTATCTCGGCTCTGAGCAGTCTGACCGCTTCTTGCGAGTCTATGATAAGCGGCTTCAATGTATCAATCGTGCTTCCGGTGCTTATGTTAAAGCAAATCCTTATGGTAACCCCGATTCTTGGATTCGTATTGAATGGCAGTTGCGTAATACTTCAGCTCACGGCGCTGCTTTGTATATCGAAATGGATTTCAAAAAGATTCTCAAGAATATTTTTGAGGCTTATTCTATGGCAGATGGTACCGTTAAGCGTGATCGCCCTGTTGTCGATTTTTGGCTTAATCTGTTTCCTTGGAGGGAAGTGGAGACTCGTATTATACAAAAGGCAAATTTTGTATAATTCAGGGTAGTAAAAATGGGTATATAGGAGGTTTTTTTGCCATTAACGGCATTTGGAGGCCGATATAAGGCCAATATACATAATACGGCCAATTTACCGAGAAATCTGCGTCAACTTTTTTAAAAATGATTTTTCAACCGTTTTCCTCTTGTTTTTTTGACCGCAATCATATATAATATTTCTTGAAATTCATTTTGCGCGATTCATATATTTTTTTCTCGTTGCCTCACCGCCGCGCAGATGCCGCTCGGATTTATTTTTATCGAGTATCCGCTTTGCACTCTGATACAGCGCGGGATTTATATACTTCAGCTTTTCCGTCAAATCCTTATGTACGGTGCTTTTGCTGATTCCGAAATGTAACGCCGCGCCACGAACCGTATCCTCCGTATCAATCATATATTCCGCCACGGCCTCGCATCTTTCCATTCCATACCAAAACATATCCCCAGCCTCCGCTCTTTTTTACTTCAATCTATGAAAGGCCTTTTGAAAATATGCTAAAAGAAGAAACGCGTTTTGTTAATTCCTGCATCTTTGAAGGGATGACCTCCATCAGAGCAATCCTTACGGCTATCGATGCAGGGATCAGCGACCGCAAAATTTTAAAAATTGTTTTTGATCAAGAAAAACTCAAGAAAATCTCGAAAGAGATAGGATATTTAAGGGCAGTTTCTGAAAAATACGGGTACGAATTGCAGGGAAGTACCGCCGAGGAAATTGATTCTCTCACGGTTGGAAGCTCGCACGGCGGCATTATTGCCATCTGCTCGGAGCGAACAATTCCCTCGTTGTCAAACAATTCCCTGCTCCCCGAAAAAGGCTTTTTCGTGATGATTCAAGGCATCGAGGATCCCTATAATTTCGGATACTCGCTTCGCTCTCTGTATGCCTGCGGATGTGACGGAATTCTTCTTCCTCAAAGAAACTGGATGAGTGCCGCAGGCGTTGTTGCAAGAAGCTCCGCGGGCGCATCCGAGCTATTTTCGATGTTTACCGCCGATGCATTGGAAGCGGCCGATATATTTAAAAAGCAGGGATATTCCATCATTTGCGCCGATGAAAACACCGATAAAATTCTCGGAAAATGCGAATTGAAGCTCCCTATTCTCCTGATCGTCGGCGGCGAAAAGCGCGGTATATCCTCCGCACTTATGAAAATGGCGGATGCAGTCGTCAAGATTCCCTATGCGCGCCACTTCCCTGCTTCCCTATCCGCCGCCTCTGCAACCACGATGCTTGCATACGAGATTGCGCGGCAAAATTATTAAAAAAACACCGTCTCAGAGCAAAAAAAGCGCTTCTAAGACGGTGTTTTTTCATTTGCGGTTATTGCACGCGAGGATTATCCGTTTTTGCCGCATCCGCAACCGCCGCGCGTCGGAGGTGCGGGATCCACGCATCCACAGCCCTCACCGCCACGGAATTGCGCAACGGGAAACGCAATCGAACGGAAGAGCGCGCAAGGATTTTCATCGTTCGTTGCCGCAACGCATTCCTTTTCGGGCACGCTGTAATCCGTTGCCTGAACGAGGAGCTGTGCAGGACGAACAATACGGATTACGGAGAAAACACCAAAGGAAACATAAACGCGCGGTCCGGTCGCATTATTAACCAAGGGACCGTCCAGCTCCGCACCGATCGCATCGGGAATTTCGGGAACGAGCGAAGGGCACTGCGTGCAGATGGGCGGGCATTCGCACTCATAACGCGTTCCAAGAACGATGGGTTCAACGGTTTCAACGATAGCAACCGGTGCATTCGTGCTAACGGTATCAACGTCTGCTATGTTGCAAGCATTATTTTCGGGCGAGGAATAAAAGGTCGTCACGCGGCCTTCCCCGCCGTAAAGCACAATATCCTTTTCAAAAATGCTGATTCCGCGGAAGCTCTGCGTGCGTCCGGCAAGGCATCCCTCGAGATCCACCTGCACATAATAGCGCACGGTGATGCGGTAAAAGCCGCAATTGAAGGGAACGTCATCAACGCCAACATATGCCCAGAGCAGCTTTACGCTCCGCGTGCGGATATTCGTTGCAGTCTGAAGAATCTCTTCCCCACTTTCGGTAAGATAC
>JAZTWU010000156.1:0-13078 GCA_045636085.1 Eubacteriales bacterium | reverse complement strand
CACTTTCACAAATAAATCAAGGCGTAAGCCTTGTATATCATCCGCAACTTGTTGCGGTATATCATCAACACGGAGTGTTGTATATCATCATTGCGAAAGAGTATACAGCCTACGGTGATGATATACTCGGCTAAACGAGATATGCTCGTTTAGTCGGATGATATACAGACCAAAGGTCTGATGATATGCCATTGCTTTCGCAATGGATAAACAAAAAGGAACTTTTGGTAGACAAAAGTTCCTTTTTGTTGGCGGAACCGAGGGGAGAATTTGAACAAGAGCGCGCTATGCTACGCGCAAGTCGGTGCGCGCTCTCAAAGTTTGCCTATTTTGCGCAGAAGAAAGACCTGCACAAAATTCGCATAGCGGGCGGCAAATTTGTCCTCGGCCTCTATGCTTTGCAAAAACAGAAAGCCTCGGTGAGGCCTCGGAAAGGGGTTCTGCCTGAACCCCTCGGCGCCAATAAAAAAAGAGCACCGCGAGGGCGCTCTTTTTTTATTGGTGGAACCGAGGGGAGTTGAACCCCTGTCCAAAAACCCGTTGACACAACCTTCTCCGTAGGCAGTCACTCTTTGTTAATTCCCCTCAGCGGAGCCGAGAGACAGGCGCCTGCATTGGGTAGCCCTTTTCTGCTTGACCGATACAAGGGCGAAATCTCGGTGCAAGTTCACTACTGATTTGACGCACGGCGGGAGCCGTAGTCCTCACCCGCGGTACGGGCGGCTAAAGAGCCGCGTCACAGCTTACGCTGCAAGAGCAACAGTTCTGTTGTCGTGTATTTTTAAGTTTGGACATTTTGACGCGATTATCCGGCGCGCTACGCTTATCGTGCCTCAAGATCCCTGTCGAAGCCATTGCGGTCCCATAAGGCATTAAATATTATACCCGATTTTTTGAATTTTGTCAAGCCTCGGTGGAAAAAACGCCTGCCTCGCCGTCCGGCATACGAAACGCCGTGTTTTTTCGGAATTCTCCGGGGGAAATAAAGGTGCGCTTTTTGAAAACCTTGGAAAAATAGGATTGCGTGGAGAAGCCGCATTCCTGCGCAATCTCGCAAAGGCTCTTTTCGTTTTGTGCAAGTAGGTATTTTGCGTGCTCCACGCGCACGCTTTCAAGATATTCGCGTGGCGAAAGGCTCATAATCTCGGTGAAAATATGCTGAAAATGGTTGGGGGAATAGCCAACGAGCAGAGCAAGCTCGGCAAGGGAGATCTCGCGCGCGTGGTTTTCCTTTATAAAGGCGACTGCGCAGGAAACGGAGCGGTTTTCCTTGGCGGAGGCGCGCAGGCGGAGGTTCTTATTTCTCTCGCCGTCCTTTTTTAGAAGATAGATCAGCTCAAGCAGCTTCGAGGAAATGAAATAATCCTCTTTGGCGTTCCCTCGGCGCACAAGATGCGAGATCAGATCCTCAAAGGCCGCGCGATACGCCGCCTCGTGGATAAAGGTGTAGTAGCTCGGCAAAGCGCAAAGCTCGGCATAAATCGGAGAATCCCTTTCCACCATCAGATGCAGGCAATAGCATCTGTAATGCAGAATGCTGTGGCTGATCTGCGCAGGCTTGCGCAAAATCAAGAGCCCCGGATGAAGCTTGCAGGATTGATCGTCTATAAAGGAGGCGGCGGTGGCATCCGCCGAAAGGATGAGGTCAAATTCAAAGCTGATCACCTCGCGCGGCGTGGAAACGGTTTTTTCCGCAAAGTCAAAGGCCCTCTTGCTGTCAAAAACGCCACAGCCGACGATTTTGCCTATATTCATATCCAATCCTCCCGTTTTCTTAAAATTATAAAACAAAAACCCGCATTCGTCAATAGAAATCGTAAGATTTTACAAAATTATCATTGATAATTGATATATATGCGGCAGGGAAATGTTGTAGAATGTAGAATATAGAAAAAAGATTTTGCCGCATCCTCTGCGGCACAGGAGGATTATGAGAGTAACGGATGTAAAAACCTTTGTCGTCGATTGCTTCAGAACGAACTTCGTGTTCGTGAAGGTGTATACGGATGAGGGCGTCACGGGTGTCGGCGAGGGAACGCTGGAATATAAGGAAAAGGCGCTCGTCGGTGCGATTGAGCATATAAAGAGCTATCTTATCGGCAAGGATCCTCGGCAGATCGAAAAGCATTATCACGATATCTATAGAGACGCTTATTGGAGAGGCGGCGCGGTGCTGATGAGCGCGCTTTCCGCCGTGGAAATGGCACTTTGGGATATTCTCGGAAAATCCCTCGGTGTTCCCGTTTATCAGCTTCTCGGCGGCAAGGTAAACGAGGATTGCCGCATTTATATCAACGGATGGTTCGCAGGAGCAAAAACGCCTGCCGAGTTTGGCGAGAAGGCAAAGGAAGCCGTGAAAAGAGGCGTAACGGCGATGAAATGGGATCCTTTTGGAAAGAATTATTTGCAAATTTCCAATAAAGACCTGAATACGGCGTTGGAATGTATCGGTGCCGTGCGCGATGCTGTTGGCCCGGATGTGGATCTTCTCATAGAGGCGCACGGCCGCTTCGACGTGCCAACGGGTATCACGATCGCAGAGGAAATCGCCCCCTTCAAGCCCATGTTTTTGGAAGAGCCCGTGCCTCCGAATAACCTTGAGGCCTTGAAGGCGGTGCGCGATAAATCCCCCGTCCGCATTTCCGCAGGCGAAAGACTGTATACGCGCTTTGATTATAACGAGCTTTTCCGCCTTCGTGCGGCAGACTATATCCAGCCCGATGTTTCTCACGCGGGCGGAATTATGGAGCTCAAGAAGATCGCCGCCATCGCGGAGGCAAACTATATTCCCTTCGCGCCGCACAATCCGAGCGGCCCGATCGCCAATGCGGCAACGCTTCAGCTCGCCGCCTGCTGCCCGAACTTCGCCATTCTCGAAATCATGTATTCCGATGTGGAATACAGAAAATATATCACCAATGAAAATCTCATTTATGAAAACGGCCGCATCAAGATCGGAGATGCCCCCGGCCTCGGCATCGATTTGAATGAGGAGGAGTGCCAAAAGCACCCCTATGTTGAGCACAATCTTCGCCATTATACGGGCGCATTGACGGATATCCGTCCCCCGAAAACCGAATTTTATTTTTAAGGAGAAAAGAAAATGAAAAAGTATGAAGTGAAGGATCATGCCCCCAGCCTTTTGCCCGAGGGTGAATGGAAGCTTGCATGGAGCGATGAGTTTGACGGCACGGAGCTTGACCGCACGAAATGGGATTTCCGCCTGATGTTCTGGGGCGAGCGCTTTGACGGATATACCGATCAGGGCGTGATCGTGCGCGACGGTTGCGTGGAGCTTCACCGCACCGAGATTGACGGCCGCTATGTTTCTCCCCAGCTGCAAACGGGATCGAATACCTTCGATTATCTTTGCTCCAATCGCGCAAATCCATGGGGGCAGGACGGTATCTGGCCCTTTGAGAAGATCCCCGAGGTGCGCTTTGCGCATCTTTACGGCTACTATGAGTGCCGTTGCAAATTCCAGAAGCACCCTGAGCTGATGTGGGCGGCCTTCTGGATGCAGTCCCCCTCGATCGGCGCGCGCATCGAGCCGGAATGGGCGGGCATTGAGTGTGATATTATGGAGTGCTTCGCTGCCGGAAAGGGAAGCACGGGCAATATCATGAACGGCTACGGCAGTCAGTATACGAGCGACGGTCGCGTGCGCTACGATATCGAGGAAACCGAGGACGGCTTCCATACCTTCGGTATGAATTGGCAGCCCGAGGGATACACCTTCTATTGCGACGGCAAGGAAATCTCCCGATGCAATAAGCATGTTTCCCATGTGCCTGAATTTCTCCTGATCACAACGGAGGTGCAGGGCTACCGCTCCGTGAAGCAGGGAAAATATAAGCTTCTGAACGGCGGCGAGCAGGAAGATCCGCCCTTTGTGATCAAGGGCGAATTTGAGGACGATGCTTTTATTGTGGATTATGTCCGCGTGTTTGATAAGGTGCAGTGAAAATGATGAAATATGCATTGATAACGGGTGCTTGCATCAATACGGGCGTTGCCGTTGTGGAAAAATTTCTCTCCGAGGGCTATGGCGTGGTCTTCACGGGAAGAGACGCAGAGAGAGTTGCCGCCGCAAAGCGGGCGTATCTTGAAAAATTCCCGAAAGCCACCGTTCTCGGCGCGGCGATCGATTCGCTGATCGATGAAAGAACCGTGGACGAAGGGGCAATCGCATCCCTTTTTTCGGAGCTTGATCGTAAGGGCATTTTTATCGAATGCCTCGTGCTGAATGCCGCCGATCAGGGCCTCGGTATGAAAATCTTTGAAAACCCCTTAACGGACTTTATGCGTGTGATGAATACCAACGTTTCTTGGAACTTCGCGCTTTGCGAGGCGGCCGCGCGCAGAATGAAGGAAAATGGCGGCGGTTCGATCGTTTTCGTCAATTCCAATACGGCATACAGAGCCATTCCCGACCGTATTGCATACGAGGCAAGCAAGGGAGCACAGCTTGGTATGATGCGCGGTCTTGCCCTCGATCTCGGTAAGTATAATATCCGCGTCAATGCCGTTTTGCCCGGTATGATCAAAACCGATCGCTGGGAGAAAAATCCTGATTTTTATAAATCCGTCCCCAGCCGCTTCACGCCGCTTGGCGACGTGGCTGTCGGTAAAGATGTGGCGGATGCCGTCTGGTATTTTGCCGCAATGGCGAGAAACACCACGGGCGCGGAGCTCGTCGTGGACGGCGGAAACACGATTCAGCTCTATCCCATCATTCCAAAGGAGGAATAAGCCGTGCAGATCACCTGGCTTGGCCAAGCAGGCTTGCTTTTTGAAACGGCAGGAAAGAAAATTCTCGTCGACCCCTATTTTTCGGATAGCGTGGCGAGGGTTCAGCCCCAAAATTTCCGCCGCGTTCCAATGGACGGGCGCTTCTTTGATCTGAAGCTCGATGTGATCGTGGTCACGCATAAGCACCTTGATCATCTGGATAAGGAAACGCTTTGCCGCTTTCTCACAGAGGAGAGCGAAATTCTCGTCCTTGCCCCCGAGGGCTCGTGGCAGGAGCTTCGCACCTTCGGCGGCCAAAAAAACAATTACGTCCTTTTCAATCACGGCACGACCTGGACGGAGGATTTTGCCGCCCTGCGCGCCGTCAAGGCCGAGCATTCCGATCCCTTCGCCATTGGTCTGATCCTTTCGGCCGAAGGAAAAAGCTTTTATGTCACGGGCGATACGCTTTATAGCGAGCAGGTGCTTGAAAGCCTTCCGTCTCTGCCGATTGAGGTGGTTTTCCTTCCCGTCAACGGCGTCGGAAACAATATGAATGCGCGCGATGCCTATCGCTTCGCCGAGCGCGTCGGAGCAAAAAGGAGCGTTCCCATCCATATCGGAATGTTTGACGAAACGCGCCCCGAGGAGATCGATCTCCCGCGCCGCGAAATTCTTCCGCTTTTTAAGCCCGTTTCGCTATAAAAACACCGAGAGGCGCAGTTTCTCTGCGCCTCTCGGTCTCTTTTTGTATTTTTTAATCAAACAAGGGGGTGGAGAAGTATCTCTCTGCCGTGTCGGGAAGAACGGTGACAACGGTTTTTCCTCGCCCAAGCTTATGCGCAAGCTTTATGGCCGCCGCCACGTTCGTTCCGCTGCTGATGCCGCACATAATTCCCTCAAGTCTTGCAAGATCCTTGGAGGCCTGCAGTGCCTCCTCGTCGGTGATGATGCAAACGTCGTCGTAGATCTCTGTATTGAGGATCGGAGGGATCAGTCCGTCGCCGATGCCCATCTGCACGTGCGTTCCGATCGAGCCGCCCGAAAGGATCGCCGCATTTTCGGGCTCAACCGCCCAGATCGTCATATCGGGGTTTTCTGCCTTCAGGGTTTCTCCGATACCCGTAATCGTGCCGCCGGTGCCGATGCCGGAGCAGAAGCCGTGGATCGGCGCATTGACCTGTGCAAGGATCTCTCTTGCCGTGGCGGAGCGCTGAATCTCGGGATTGGCAAGGTTTTCAAACTGCTGGGGAACGAAAACGCGCGGATCTTCCTCTCGCATTTTCAGCGCGAGATTTAAGCATTCCTCAATGCAAAGTCCGATGTTTCCGTTGTCGTGCACGAGGATCACCTCGGCACCGTAGTGCTCAACGAGCTTGCGTCTCTCCTCGCTGACCGAGTCGGGCATAATGATCTTAACCTTGTAGCCGCGAACCGCGCCAACGAGCGCAAGCCCGATGCCTTGGTTGCCGCTGGTTGGCTCAACGATCACGGTGTCCTTGCCGATCAGGCCGCGCTTTTCAGCGTCGAGGATCATATTATAAGCCGTGCGTGTTTTGATAGAGCCGCCAACGTTCAAGCCCTCGAATTTAACGAGGATCTGTGCATCCTCGGGGGAAGTCATGTGCTGAAGCTTGATGATGGGTGTGTTTCCGATGGCGTCCAATATAGTGTTACAAATCATTCTTAAAACCTCTCAAAAAGATGCGTCTATTATGATAGCATATTTCGGGAGCTTTGTCAATCACGAAAGGCGCTTTATCGGATCGAAAAATTTTCCGTTTCTTTATAGCGCACGGCGGTGTCCATGCGATGTCCCGTTGCGTCAAGAGCGCAGACCGTAAGTCCGTCCACATCGTATGCATCAATGCAAGGGAATTTGTCGGTGGGCATCATATCCTCTCGCCATAAATGCTCGTATTCCGGCGGTCGGTTTTCCTTATGCGCAAATCTTTCGATGCCGCGAAGATCCGCCTCGCCCCATCGAACGGCGGTGTCCTTGATAAGAATTCTGCTTGCATGGCGCAGGTATATATTGTAAGGTGCTTTCGAGGAAACGTAATAATGGATCAGCGGATCGATCAGCCCGTTTCCGAAGAGCCTCGGCGATGGCGTAATATGAAAATCGCAGTCGCTGATCTCTATATCCGAGAGGGAAGCTCTCGTTGTGCCGTGCAGTGTGGCCGCACCTGCCGCCTCGCAGGAAAGGCGGCGGATAGAAACACCCTTGACCGAGCCTTCCTTTTGAATGGCCATAAAAATTGCCGTATTGGTTTTTTCAGCGCGAATATCCGAAAATTCAATATTTTCTATCCGCCCCAGCACGCCGATCACATTGATGGCGCAAGCTCCCTCGGAAAGCGTGCAGTCCGAAACTCTTACGTTTTTGACTGCGTGCGCTCTTGCAACGGATAATTGCTCCTCGCCCCCAAGCCCGGCATCGACCGAAAGATCCGCTTCGATGCCGTTGAAAACGCGAACAAGGTTGGCCTTTGTGCGCGCCGTGCAGGAAGAAACGGTGATGCCTTCGCAGTCCTGCAAAAGCGGCGTGAATTCTCCGTTGCTGATCGCAATGCAGTCGTCGCCCGTACGGAAGCTGCAGCTTCGGACAGAAGCGTTTTTGCAGGCGGAAATATTGATGCCGTCCGTGTTGATATAGCCAATTTCCGTTTCGATCCTCAGTCCTTCGAAATGGATATTCTCGCATTCGATCGCGCGGATATTGTAGTAAGGCGCGTCCAGAAGGGCAAGATCGCGGATCTTGATATTTTTGCATCGCTTGAAAACAAGAAGCTGTGGGCGAAAAAGCTGTGGGCTGAATTTTTTGTATCCGCCTTCCTCCGTGATGCGGAAAAAGGCCGCGCCGTTTCCTTGGATCTCTCCGCCGTGAATGGAGATATTCTGCGCATCTTCGGCAAAGAAAATGCAGTCGGTCGCGCCGCGTTTGGTGGAAAGAATAAGCGCGTGGAGCACATTTTCCGCATCCTTGCATTCCCGCCCGATCAGCGTTTTTGCATCGCGGGGATAAAAGGTGTCGTATTTTCCTCTTTTTTCGCAGTAATCCTTTTCCTCCGTAGAGGCGAAAAGCCGCGCGCCTTCTTCAAGATAAACCTCTGTGCGGCTGTAAAGGCGAATGGAAGAAACAAGGTAGTCGCCGCGCGGAACAAAGAGTATTCCGCCCGTTTCGCGGCATGCATCGGCCGCCGCCTGAAAGGCCGCTGTATCCTTCACCGAAAGATCCGCGCGTGCGCCGAAATCCATCACATTGTAGATCGCTTTGCTCATTTTTCTCCTCCGCGTTATGCTTTGAAAGCATTATAGCATGCACGGGTGGAAAAATCAACCCAAACGGCTGAACTTGACGAAATCACGGTAAAAAAAGACCGTTTTATCATATTTTTTATCGGGATAAACCATTTGACAAACCCCGTAAAAAGTGTTATACTAAAATGTAAAATGAGAAAAGGAGGGTAAGCGATGCTGAATTTGAATGCCGACGCGCTGTATATCATTGAGAAGCTGGAGAAAAACGGCCATAGAGCCGATGCCGTGGGCGGATGCGTCAGAGATTTTCTGATGGGCAAGCCCCCCTTTGATATTGACATCACGACCTCGGCATCACCCGAGGAAATGAAGGCGATCTTCGCAGGGGAAAAAACGGTGGAAACCGGGATCAAGCACGGAACGCTCACCGTCCTCGTCGGCGGCACGCCCTATGAGGTAACGACCTATCGCGTGGACGGCGAGTATGCCGACCATCGCCATCCCGCCGAGGTGATTTTCACAAAAAGCCTCGCAGAGGATCTGGCGCGCAGGGATTTCACCGTCAACGCAATGTGTTATAGCCCCAAAAACGGATTGACTGACCTTTACGGTGGTAGGGAAGACCTTGAAAAGGGCATCATCCGCGCCGTCGGCGAAGCGGAAAAGAGATTCACGGAGGATGCCCTGCGCATTTTGCGCGGTCTGCGCTTTTCGGCAACGCTTGGCTTTGAAATCGAGGAGAAAACCGCCGCCGCTATGCGCCGCTGTGCGCATCTGCTCTCCTTCGTCAGCGCAGAGCGTGTCTTGGTGGAATGGAATAAGCTTCTCGGCGGAGGGAATGCGGCGCGCATTCTTCGGGATTTTGCCCCCGTGCTCGCCGTTGCCATTCCCGCGCTCTCTGAGATTCCTATGGAAAATCTTCCCCCGCTCGACTTGCTTTCAGCGGAGGAAAGAATGCTTCTGCTTTTTGCTCTGCCCGTAGCGGGAAGTGAAAACAAAAAAGCGCCCGCCCGCTTCGAAAAGGCCGCGCTTGCGCTCCGCGCAAAAACCGTCACGGTGCGCCGTGGCGTCGAGATCCTTTCGCATCTTTGGGATGAGGATGAAAAAACAGAGGAAAGCCTTCTGCATCTGCTCCATTATCTCGGCGGTGAGGGGGCGGCCTCCGTCCTTCGTCTGCGTGCGGCGCTCTTTCCATCGGAAAAAGAAGCGCACCTTCTGCGCCAAAGCGATCTGCAAGCCTTGATGGAGAAAAATCCCTGCGTTCGCCCTTCCGATCTCGCCATCGGCGGCACGGAGGTGGCCGCGCTTGGCTATAAGGGCAGGGAAATCGGAGAAAAGCTCACCGAAGCGCTCTTCGCCGTGATGGGCGGACGCGTGGAAAACGAGGCCGCGGCGCTTCTTGCGTACCTGAAGGCGCGGGTAGAGCCGTAAGGTTTTTTTGCCCCGTGCATATACTGTTACGGTGAGGCGTATTTGCCTCGCAGGTGGCAGTATGAGATATAAGCTTTTTTATGACGAAAACAGGAAAATTCCGCTCTATTCCGTAGAGAGCCGCGAGCGGGCGATTGCCCTTGCCGAGAGCGAAAAGCAATCGCTTTCGGTGGCACTCTATCCCTCTCTTTTTGCAGATGTCGGCGCGGTGTTCTGCTCTGATCTTTGGGGAAGGGAGGTCACGCCCGAGGGGCTTCGCGCCGTCGGATTTTATTTCGGCAGGGTTCTCGGTTGGCCGTTTCCCGAAATCACGGTTGAATGCGAGGGAGAAAGGGTTCTTTCGATTCCTCTGTATGGCGTGACGGAAAATTTGTCTGTAAAAACAAAAATATGTAAACAATTATTTGAAAATATATGCATATATTCGCATTCTGTATCGCATTCCGCCGTTCTCTTTTCTCCCCCATTCTCCTTCGTCCTCGTGGAATCCGAGGAATGCGAGGCCGTGAATTTTGCGGTGGCAGAGGAGCTTAGAGCGGATCGGGAGATCGGTGATCTTCCGCTATGCTTTGCCTCTTTGAAGGGGGAGAAAATGCAGCTTCGCGTGATGCGTAGGGGAAAAGGCGAGGTCGAAATCGACGACCGTCTTTGTCTTTCGGTGCTCTCGTATTTTATAGAAACGGAGCGTGCCGCATACGGCAGGGAATACAGCGCCCTCGGCGGAAAATACAGAATCGAGCAGAGCCGCGCGGCAGAGGCCGTCCGCTCGCTTGAGATCCTCGGATAAGAAAATGATAAGGAAAAGGAAGTTTTTATGGCATACGATGCTTTTATGATGCGCGCCGTGCTTTCGGATATCGAGGCGCGATTTATCGGGGCAAAGGTGGAGCGCGTGCTTCAGCCGCAGGCCGACGAGCTGGATCTGATCCTGCGCGCAGGCAAGGAAAGCCGCCGCCTCGTCTTGAACGTTGGCCCCAATGCGCCGCGTATGCAGTTATCCTCGCAGAGCAAGGAAAATCCCTTGAAGGCGCCGATGTTTTGTATGCAAATGCGAAAGCACCTCGGCGGCGCAAGGCTTCTCGGCGTTTCTCAGCCGAGTCTTGATAGAATCGCCGTTTTCCATTTCTCGGCCTATGATGAAATGGGATATCAGGTGGAATTGCGCCTGATCTGCGAAATTATGGGCAAGTATGCCAATCTGATATTAGCGGATGGGGCGGGCAAGATCATCACGGCAATGAAGCTGATCGATTTTTCCGCCTCCACCATCCGTCAGGTACTCCCCGGTATGATATACCGTCTCCCCGAGGGGCAGGGAAAGCGCTCTCCCCTTGCGGTGGAAAAAGAGGAATTTTTCTCGCTTTTCTCCGCCTTTTCTTCGGAGCGCACCGTGGAGAAATTTATCACGATGACCTTCTCGGGTATCGCAACGCAGATTGCGCACGAGCTTTGCTTCCGTGCCACCGCCTCGGTTGATACGCCGCTCTCCCTCTGCGATAAGGATAATCTCTGGAAGATATTCTCCGAATGGCAAAAACTTTTGGAAAACCACGATTATTTGCCAACAACAGTTTGCAATAAGGACGGAAAGCCCTCGGATAATTCCTATATGGATATCACCTATCTTGGCGAAGATGTGAAGAAAACGCATTACGGGAGCCTCGCCGAAATGTTTGATGCCTATTTCGCGGAAAGAGACCGAATGGAGAAGATCCATCAGCGCGGAAGAGATGTTCAAACCCTCCTTGCCAATGCCATTTCCCGCACGGAAAAGAAGATCGCCCTCCAAAAGGAGGCGCTTGCCGAGAGCGAGCGCGCCGTGCAGTATAAGCGCCATGGCGATCTAATCACAGCGAATATCTATCTTCTGAAAAGAGGGGATACGGAGCTTCGCACCGTGGATTATTATGACGAAGCCTGTCCCGAGATCGTGATCCCTCTCGATGCGCGCCTCTCTCCTGCGCAGAATGCCCAGCGGGCGTATAAGCAGTATGCCAAGCAGAAAAACGCGCGCAATACCCTCACCGCACTGATCGAGGAATGGGAAAGAGAGCTTCTGTATCTCACAAGCGTGCAGGACTTTTTCCTTCGCGCCGTGAGTGAGGAGGATATTCTCCAGATTCGGGACGAGCTGTATCATAGCGGCTATGCATCGCGAATGAAGGGCTATCAGCCCCAGAAGGTGGCAAAGCAAAAGCCGATGGAATATCGCACGGCCTCAGGCTATCGCCTGCTCGTCGGAAAAAACAATACGCAAAACGATTATCTCACCTTCAAGGTCGCAACCAAGGGGGACCTCTGGTTTCATGCAAAGGATATGCCGGGCTCACACGCTCTGCTTCTTTGCGAAGGAGAAGAGCCCTCGGAGCTTGATTACACGCAGGCCGCATCCATTGCCGCCTATCATTCAAAGGGAAGAGAATCCGATCTCGTCGCCGTGGACTACACGCGCGTGAAAAATATCAAGAAGCCCGCAGGTGCAAAGGCAGGCTTCGTTATCTATAAAACGAATTACACCGCCTACGTCAAGCCTGCTGCCACCGTGGAGGAGATCGGCGAATAAGGCAGAAAACGAAAATGGAAAAGGGAAAAAGAAAGCTTATGATCGATCTGAATGAATTGCATCAGTATTTTATCCTTCAGCACCTCGGAGAAGGCGACGTTGCCGTGGATTTCACGATGGGCAACGGAGGAGACACGCTGTTTCTATCCAAAACCGTCGGTGAAACGGGGCGCGTGTACGCCTTCGATATTCAGGAGGAGGCCCTCGTCTCCACAAGGGCGCATCTCGTGGAAAACGGCGCCCCCGAAAACTATACCCTGATCTGCGCCTCGCATCACCTGATGGCAGACTACGTGAAGGAGCCCATCAAGGCAGGTATGTTCAATCTCGGTTACCTTCCCCGAAGCGGAAAAAAGCATATAACGACGATGCGTGAAACTACCCTCCCCGCCGTAAAAGCCGCCTTGGAGGCCTTGGCGCCCGACGGCGTTCTCCTGATCGCCATCTATCCCGGACACGAGGAGGGCGCGCTGGAGGGCGAAATGCTGGAGGAATATCTTGCAACGCTCAGTCGCTTCAAGCTCTGCGCCTCCAAATTCCGCATCCTGAATTCGCCCACGGCACCGTATTTTTTCCTTGTTGAAAAGAAGTGATGCTTTTGAAAAAACTCTAAAGCCTGTAAATCATAAAAAAAGAGAACCGAAAAAGGCTGCTTCTCATAAGGAAGCTTACGCCTATTTTGTAGGGACAGGCGTCCTCGACTGTCCGAAAAGACAAAAAAATTGATACGCAGAAAACAAAGAGATAACCCCGACAGATTTTTGTAGGGACAGGCGTCCTCGACTGTCCGAAAAGACAAAAAATTTGATACGCAGAAAACAAAGAGATAACCCCGACAGATTGTAAAAGGTCTATCGGGGTTCGTTTATTCTGTTCGACAAATTGAAATTTGATCATTTATCTTTTATCGGCATCTTGCTTTCTTTTGCTTCTCGTAATCAACACTTTTTTTATTTGTGTTGTTGATTTTCTCTCATTTCTTTGTTAAAATATGCTTAGCTAAGGTTAATTGAATATTTAATTTTAACAATCTTAGTTACATTTAATGAATCATTGGAGAACCAATATGTATAAATCAAGAAATTCAAT
>JAZTWU010000155.1:0-4410 GCA_045636085.1 Eubacteriales bacterium | reverse complement strand
CTGCACATAAAGAAAAAAAGCAACAACCCCTTTCCATGCATCGTTCCCGCAAAATAAAAAACCCGCTTTGCAAAGATTTCTTTGCAAAGCTCATTTTTTATATGTTGTTTTTAATAATTTCGTTAACCCTTGCGCGGATCTTCAGAACCGTTTCTGCATCCTGTGCGCAGGTGCTGAAGCGAAGATCCTTGCCGAAGATTTCCTCGATCGCCGCAACAACCGTCTCCTTGGAGCTTAAGCTTGCCGCCAATTGCATCGCGCGCATATCCGTGATTGCCTCTTCAAAAACGAGGAGGCGAAGGGAAGGATGCGGCTCTCCGCCAAATCCGGGATAAACGGAGCAGGTGTCTCCCGCAGGCACCCAGTTTCCGCCGCTGAGATCCAGATAGGGATTGATCGCGGATATGGAATACTGGTTGTTATAGAAGTTGAAGCCCCATTGCAAAAATCCAACGATGTCGAATTTAAACATCTGCATACCGATGGAGCGCGTAATTGCGGATTTCTGGCCGATAAAGCGGTTGGAAACCTTGTTGTGCTGTCCGCAGCAGTAGTAAACCCAAAGGCTTGGCACCTTTGCCTTGATGAAGGGCTCAATATGATCGTTTGAGGGGATGGGAAGATCGCAAACCTTCTTCTTATAGAAGTCAAAGGAAGAAAGCGCATCCATAATCGGGTAGGTTCGCAGAATGCGCTTCACCTGTGCCTTCGCCTTCTTGTAGCTTTCCAGCTGAGGCTCGGTCGGCTCGTCGGAAATATGGAAGAAGCAACGGCGGTCGTCTCCGCGCTTTCTCATATGCGAGAGGAAGGATTTTAAGAAGGTTCGGAGGAAGGTACCGTATTCCTCGCCTGCGGCATCGGTTTCCCAGCCGAAGATCTTCTTGTATTCGCCGTCCACGGTGGCCATAATCTTAGGTGCGTGCTCTGCGCCCCATTGCGTGAAAAGATGCGAAATCTCGAAAAACTCGATTCCCACGCGGTTGCACATTTCGATCCAGCGGTCGAGCTTCTTATAGGAGAAGAAATAGCGGCCGTTCGTTTTCTTGATGTCCACGAGCTGGGTGGTCAGTCTCTCGCCGCCAACCGCCGTGTCAAGCGGCGGGGTGAAAATGGGGGTTAAAAGTAGGTTGATACCGTGATCTCTCGCCATTTTCGCATATTTCTCGATGATCTCCCAGTGGCGCTCGGAAAAAACCTCCGTGCCGTAAAACTGCGCCAGACAGTCGGTATAAAACCATTGTGTCACCTTCAGGCTCTGCTTCGGGAGCAGGGCGTCGATCACCTCAACGGTGAAGGTCTCGGTTGCCACAGCCTCGCCGTTTGCATAATCCTTCAAAACGAGCGTGCTCTCAAGCTTGCCGACGGGCGCATCCTCGGGGAGCGAAAATTCCATCCAAAGGCTTTCAAGGAGCTCATCCGTGATGTTGAGAATGCCGCCGTCCGGCGGTTCCAGAATGTCGGGATAAAGGCCGGGCGCGATGCGCAGAAAGGCGCTCTCATCCGTCGTTTTGTATTTTGCCTTCGCCACGGGAACGGAGCGAACGCGGTGGAATTTCACGAAGGGAGCAAGCGCACCCTGAACCTCGGGGATCACGCGGCAAACCACATCGTTTTTTTCGTCAACGCAGGGGCGGTAGTAGAGGCATTGCAGGGAGAAGCGTTCACCGCGAAGCACGGAAAGCGAACGGGTCTCGGGAAAATCCTCGATCGATTGATCGAGAAATGCTTTTTCAAGGGAGGAAACGATTTTGGTCTTCAGCATAGTTAATCACCTCAAAATTTCAGGCATTTGCGTGCCTTTTTTGCAACAATAAGGAAAAGAAACGTCAAAACGGCCGCCACGGCCGCGGCAAGAAAGATGTTTTCATTCGGAAGGAAGGAAACGGTTCCGTCGTTGTTTTGCACGGTCTCGGCCGTGGAAAGAACCAAGGCGCCGATCCAAGGGCCGATCACGCCGGGGATCAGAACCTGCCCAATAATGCGCAGGCCTTGGAATCTTCCTGCCATACCCTCGGGCGTTTTGTCGCGGATGGCCGCGCCGAAAACCGCCATTCCCGCAAGATAGCCGCACATCATAAGGAGCGAGCCGATAAAGACGAGCGCCACCTGCTTGAAAAGGAAGAGAAGCGCATAGCCCGAAAGCAGAAGAGCAAGCGCGATATAGACAGATTTCAAAAATCCGATCCGATCGTAAACGCGGCCGTAGAAGAAGGTGAAAACGGAGGCCAGAAGAATCGCAGGCGCCATAATCAGCACGTAGTTTTCCATTGCAAGGGAAACCGAGTAGTAAAGAATCAGATACGGCATAAAGATCTGGATCGAAATGCCGAAGATGGCAAAGGCAATGAGAATGAGGTAAAGCGAGGCGTTCTTTTTGATCACCGAGGGGCGGAAGCCGTATGCGATTTCGGCAAAATAGCTTTCCTTTTCCTCCGTTCTCTTCACGGTGTCCTCGATGCAGAAAAGGCCAACCGCCGCCGTGATAAGCACCACGGCGCCAATGATGATAAAGATCGTTCTCCAGCTTTGCTCCAAGGAAAGATCAAAGGACATAAAGCCGCCGAAAACAACGAGGATGGCAACGAGAGGCATCATCGCGTTGATTCCTTCAACGGCACCGCGCCCGCCCTCCTCGGTGGCGTCGGTCAGCCAAGCATTGAAGCAGGCATCGTTGGCAGAGGATCCGAAAAAGGTCATCAGGCAGTCAAGCAGGATCACGAGCGTCACGCCGAGAGAGGCGAGTGCCGCGCCCGAAAGCGCAGGGAAAATCTTCGTCAGCACCGCAGGCGTCACAAGCGCGAAGCCGAGAATTGAAATACCCCAGAGCAGATATCCCGAAACGATGATCGCCTTTCGCCGTCCGATGCGATCCGAGAGCGCACCGATCAGCACGGTCGTCACCGTTGCCGTCACTGCACTCGCGGCAACCATTGCGGAAATATCACTCGCGGATGCGCGAAAGACCTGATAAATGAATACGTTGAGATACATATTCTCAACCACCCAGGCCACCTGTCCGATCAGTCCAAAAAGCGCAAGCGCCGTGTAAAATTTTTTCTTGTTTTTCAAAATCAAAGCTCCTTCACCGTCCGAGACGGTATCTTTATTTTATATGATTTCCTAAAGTGTGTCAATGGAATATCGAATGGGATTTTTGTAAAATTGTGAAAAAAGATCCGCACAATGTAAAAAACGGCTTATAACCGCCGTTTTGCTTTCAGATCCTTCTCCAAAAGCTCGGTCAGATATTGGTTTATGCTGTAGCCGCGTTCGCTCTTTTTCTGTCCGTGCACCTCGTCTGCCAGAAGTGCATAAAGCTCCGGCGAAAGCCGCAAGGGGATCATAATTTTCTTTCTCGTTGGCGTATTCGATGGATTCATGCTTTTTCCTCTCAAATGAAATTTGCAATCGGTGTAAAAATACAATAAATGGTATAATAGATCGGGATAATCGAAACAAAAATTCCAAAGAAATTCGGCGCATAATTATCCGCCCGAAGCTTCTGCTTTTTTCACTTTATCCGCAGCATCCCGATCTCCATAAATCTCCCAATCCGTGTTTGAAATGATATTATGATATTATGATATCACAGAAGGAGGAAAAAGTCAAGGAAAAAATGATGGGGAAGGGGCGCGGTGAATTGTCGGAGCGCGAAAAATATTCTCCTTCGATATATTCTGAATTTGCGTGTTTCCAAGGAGAAAAAAGCGGCAATTGCAGAGGCCTGCGGCTTCACCGTGAAAAACGGAAAAATCATCAAAAATGCCTCTTAAACACGAATAAATGGGGAACAATCAGGAGTTATATTGTTGGTTTGTTTTTTTGGGATTTGAACCTTACTCCCGAGCGGTGCAAGTGAGCGGTGCGCCCTTGGTGCGGAGCACTGTGCTCGACGGTGTCGAGTCACCGCAGGAGCAACCTTCGCTCGCCTCGCTGGAAAGCAAGCTTTCCGACTCGGCTTCGCTCGGTTATCTGCGCCTTACGGCGCAGGGGGCAAAGCCTTGCTTCGTAAAATAAAACAGGACACCGTTTAAGGTGTCCTGTTTTATTTGTCTATGGGCGATAAAAAAGATATTTTTGCTTTTTAACCGATGTATTTGAACTCGCGTGCATATTCAGCAGTCCGTGCCGTCCTTGTAAACCGACACGGAGAGCAGACACGCATCCGCCGCTTTTTATGTGTTGCTATCCACTTGCACACTACCCGTAAACCACGCATAAGTGGTCGAGCAAAGGCAAATGATACAAACCAAAATACCGAGAATAGACGTTAAGGCAAGGCGGGCAAACACTTTGTCCGACAGCTTTCTGTTATTCTGTTGTTCCATAGCGTTTGCACCTCCTTCGCCAGTTTAATTTTTAGATATTCTTGTACGATAGAGAATTAAGTCGGAGGCCAAGCGGTCTTAG
>JAZTWU010000154.1:0-36167 GCA_045636085.1 Eubacteriales bacterium | reverse complement strand
CCTAAATCGAATTATTTCGGTTTAGGTTGTTTTTATTCAAGACCGAAGGGCTTGTGTATGGCATCAATTCGCTTTGCGAATTGTATGGAATTGCGGTTCGTCCGCGCATGGCATCTTCCGTCAGGCTGTATTGCTTCGACTTCGGTTTTGATTCCATACCGCAACAAGTTGCGGATTCCATGCGCTCGCAAGCGAGCGATTCCATTCACGGCTCTGCCGTGATTTGGTACGGAGAGGAGAAAACGATAAAAAAGCAACTTACTTGTGGAAGAATCAACAAAATTACTCACCGCATCATATATCACAATCGAAAACAAGCTTAAGCAGGGCTATGGAGTGAACCCAAGTGGTGCTTTTTTGTATTTTGTACGAATGTTTTTGTCTTTTTGCCCGAAGTGAGAAAAAGCGGTTGACATTTTGTTTCAATACAGTTATAATGAAGAAAAACCTTGCGAAAGGGATTGAAAATGAAGATAAAAACCGACTATTTCAAGATAAGAACAGCCCCTCTCGGCGGATGCAGTCCGCTGGCGCATTTTCGCCCGAGAAATATAAGAATGACTCCGACGAGCGAGGATTTTCCGAAGGAGCTTTCCGAAACGCTCGGTTGCCAATCCAAGACGCTTCCCTACCTGATGCAGGATCGGTATACGCACGACTTAGAGGAAAAGAGCGTAAAAAGCTTCGTTCTTGAGAACGAATATCTGATCGCGCGCTTTCTGCCCGAATACGGCGGCAGACTGCACTCGCTCTTTGACAAGGAAAATAACCGCGAGCTTCTTTTTGCCAACCCCGTTCTGAAGCCCGGCAACCTTGCCAACCGCAACGCTTGGCTTTCGGGCGGAATTGAATGGAACGTTGGAAACTTCGGCCATTGCTACACCACCTGCGACAACGTATACACGGCCATTCTGCAGGACGGCGAGGGCAACGATTTCCTCCGCATCTACGAATTTGAGCGCAATAAATCCATCTTCTGGCAGGTGGATTTCCATTTGCCCGAGGGCTCACGCCATCTTTATTCGCACGTGCGCCTCGTGAACCCCTTTGACCGCGACACCACCGTTTATTGGTGGACGAATATCGCCGTACCGATCGACCCGAACACCCGCGTGCTGGCCTCGAATAAGAACATCATCTCATTTATCGACGGAAAATGCAATTACGAGAGACTCCCCTATATCAACGCGATGCCCGGCGTTGACGCCACCTATCCGAAGAATGTATCCCGCTCCTTCGACTATTTCATTCAGAAGAATAAGGACGGAGAATCCACTTGGGAGAGCGCCGCATACGATGACGGCCTCGTTTTCTACGAGCGCTCCACCGCGCCGCTCTATTATAAGAAGCTCTTCTGCTGGGGCGAGCACAGCGCGGGCCGCCATTGGCAGGAATATCTCTCGGACGGCAAGGGAACGGGCTATTATGCCGAGCTTCAGGCAGGCATTGCCCCCTCACAGCTGCACGATATGATCTTCCCGAAAAATTCCACCTTGGAATGGACGCAATGCTTCGGCGGCATAAGGCTGGATAAAGAAAGGCTGCACGATGAAAATTACGATGCGGCCGTGGCTTATTTTGACGAAAAGATCGCCGAGCGGATGAGCGCCGAGGGCATAAACGAGATCCACAAGCATTTCTGCGCTCTGGCCGATACCCCCGTGACCGAGGAGAGCCTTGCGCATCTTGCATCGGGCTTCGGCGCGCTGGAGCTTTTGCGAATGGAGAAGGAAAAGGATGGCGCCGCGCCGAAAAACCTTCTCTTCCCCACCTCGCAGATCGGCGAAGCGGAGGAAATCTGGCAAGAGCTCTTGGAGAGCGGCCGTCTCCCCGAGCCCGATCCCAAGAAGCCCCCCGTTTCCTATATGACCGCAAAGCCTTGGATCCGCCTTTTGCGTGATTGCGTTTCCAAGAAGGAAAATCTGCACTGGTTCTCCGCTCTGCAATTCGGCACGGCGGCTTATGAATACGGCACCGTGGAAAAGCTCTCGCGCGACGCCTATGAAAACGAGGAGGAAAACGCCGCACAGGTGATCTGCGCAAGAGCGGCCTTCCTCGACTCCGTGAAATGCAAGGAAAACGCCTGGGGCTACCGAAGCCTCGCCGTTCTGGAAAAGGATGCGGGCAATATGGAGCTCGCGGAAAAATATTACGACAAGGCAATCTCCATCAAGGGCGCCTTTGACGATTTCGGAATCGTTTCGGAATACCTGCGCTTCTTAAATCTGCAGAAGAATTATCAGAAGATCTGGGATATATACGAAACGCTCCCCGCGCATTGCAAAAAGGTGGATCGCATCCGCATCACCGTGGCGGGCGCGGCCTGCGCACTGGGAAAATTCGAATACCTTGAGACCTTCTTCGCCGAGCCCCACTATGCGATCGCCGAGGGAGAAACCTCGCTTTCCAACGTCTGGTTTGAGTACTGCGCAAGACGGATGATGAAGGAAAGAGGAATCGAGAAGGTCAGCGACGAGGAATGGGAATATCTGCTCGACGAGGCTTGGGAAAAGTATCCGCCCGCATATGATATCGACTTCAGAATGTCGCTTGACAGAAAAAACAAATACCGAGTAAACGAATAAAAAAGAAAATAATAGTTTACATTTTGCGAAAAAGGAGACTTTTATGCTGTTAACAAAAGCCGTTTCGTCCTTGGAAAAGCCCTTTGCGGATCAGTCCGTTTCCGACTTCGAGGAGAGAAGCTGCATCTCTGCTTTGCGCGGCGAGCGCGTGAGCTTTCAGCTGATCTATACATATAAAATGGACGAGGAGGGGCGCGAATGGGTGCTTTATCACCCTGAAATTTCGGGTCCGCTTGCGCCCTATGCAAAGCTTTTTGCCGTGCGCAATGTCGGCGTTCAGAAGCCCTGTGTCGGCACGCCCTCGGCGCGCGCGGATAAAAACTACCTGCGCACGAAGCCCGGCCTCTACCCCGATATTCTCACGCCGCTGGGCGTCGGCGGCAAATTCGTTGCCGCCTCGGATCTTCTCAACAGCATCTGGATCGATATCGAGATCCCCGAGGGCACCGCGCTTGCAGGCGAGCAGACGCTGACCGTGGACATCATCAAAAACAAGGATAGCTCCAAGGTGGCCTCTCATACCTATACCGTGGAGATCCTCCCCGTCGCCCTGCCCGAGGAAAAGGTGCTCTATACGCAGTTTTTCTATCACGCCTGCATTTCGGGCTACTACGGAATCAAGGAATACTCTGCGCGCCACTGGGAAATTATGGAGAACTATCTCGCTCTTGCGAGAAAGGAGGGAATGAATACTCTCTTCACGCCCTTCAACCTCGTGCGCATTCATAAGCTTCCCTCGGGCAAGCTTCGCGCGGATCTTTCGCGCTTCAAGCGCTATATCGAAATGGCCAACCGCCTCGGCTATAAGAAAATCGAGATCACCCACCTTTTCACGGCGGGCAACTGCGCCTATGCCACCAAATCTCTCTGCTATTATGAAAACGGCAAAAAAATCAGCCTTGGCGAAAAAAGTGCCACCGATCCCGAGGTGACGGCGGTTCTGCGCGCCACGCTTTCGGCGATCATCCGCTATATGAAAAAATATGACGACGACAGCCGTCTCATTTTCCACGTGGCAGACGAGCCTGCCGCCGATAAGATCGAAAACTTCCGCGCGGCGCGCGCCACCATCGCGGACCTGATCGATCCTTACGAGGGCGTGGATGCCATCTACGGCACCTCCGATGCGATCGCGGCCTACTACAAGGAAGGCCTGATCCGCAACCCCTCGCCCGAAACGCCGCACGTGGAGCACTTCTGCTCCCTCGGCGTGAAAAATCTCTGGACCTACTACTGCTGTGGGCCGACGGAAAGGTTTTCCAACCGCTTTATCGCACAGTCCTCTCCCGTAACGCGCTCGCTGGGCATGCAGATGTATAAATTCAATATCCACGGCTTCCTTCACTGGGGCATCAACTACTACGGCGGCGGTGACTGCGGCGGCTTCACGCTCCCCTATATCGACCAGAGCGCACAAAACTGGGTCAGCGCAGGCGATAGCTTCACGCTTTATCCCGCCGTCAACGGAACGGCCTATGAATCCATCCGCGCCGTGATCATGCAGCAGGTTCTGCAAGACATCCGCGCTATGCAGCTTTGCGAAAGCCTGTATTCGCACGAGGCGGTTGTTTCCGCCATCGAGGAGGCCTTCGGCCGCGAGCTCCATTTCGATACCTGCGCGCAGGACATCGAAACGATGGAAAAAATCCGCGAAAAGATCAACGCAATGATCAAGGCAAAAATTTAATACGAAAAAAGGCCGTGCCTCCCTTTTTAGGGCAAAAGCGCGGCCGTTTTTTCTTTCTAAAAAAGGTGTGCGAGCGAGGTTTTTGAAATATCGGTTTTTTTATTTGTATATTTTTCTATTTTTTTGCGCGCGCGATTGACTTTTCTTTTCTCGCGTGCTATACTAACTTCAAATTCTTAGATGAGGTAAACGCCGATGAATAATAAGCTTTACGGAAAAACCGTGATCTTCAACGGAGATTCGATCTGCGCGGGACGCGAAAGCTGCGGCTCCTGGGCAACGAGAATTGCCGAATGGAATAATCTCACCGCTTGCAAAAACTATGCCGTTGGCGGCGGTATTATTTCGGAGGGACTGCGCACACAGAGCGGCGTGCTTCGCCACTCGGTTTCCGCCTCGCTTGAACAAATGCACGAGGAGTTCCCCGATGCGGACTATATCGTGATTGAGGGCGGCACCAACGATGCCGACCTGCATAGCCATATCGAGGACCGCGATCTGCGCGGAAGCTTCGACCCTTATGATTTCAGCGGAGACTATGACCGCACGACCTTCGCAGGCGCCTTGGAGAGCATCTTCTATCGCGCATCGAAATATTGGCTCGGCAAGAAGATCTGCTATATCGTGGCGCACAAGATGACTTGGGGCAAATGCTTCGTCAACCGCCGCTCCTATTTCGATCTTGCCATCGAGATCTGCAAGAAATGGGGCATTCCCTATCTGGATCTCTGGAACGGGTGCTATCTCAATTCCTCCCTGCCCTGGATGTATGACAAGGAGAAGAGCGGCGAGGAAAACGAAGCGATAGGCTCTATGTATGTCGATAGCCAGCATCTCTCCTCCCGCGGCTACGATCTGACGGCAGACATCATCGATTCCTTCCTCAAAACGCTCTGATCGAGGACAAAGGTTACTTTCGTTAATCCTTTGGTGAGAAACGGATATTACCTTTTGGCCAAAAGCACCTTATAATTTTAAGTGAAAGCTTTTTTGAAAGGAACCCCAACGATGCTGAAAATTTATAAGATCGACCTAAGCCCCGTGATCGACTTCGCCGCAGAGGAATTAAAGAAATATCTGCGAATGATGATGCCGATGGACGGCGAGATCACCATTGAATATAAGCCCGATGCAAAGGAGGGCTTCCGCCTTGGCCTGATGCAGACCCTTGGGCTTGACTGCTCGGATGCGGAAAACACCGAGCTTGACGATATTCTTTATATGGATACCGACGAAAACGGCGGCATCATCGCGGGCGACAATCCCCGCTCGGTGCTCCTTTCGGTTTATGAATATCTGCGAAAGAACGGATGCCGATTCCTCTTCCCCGGCATTGACGGCGAGCTGATCCCGATGAAGAAGATCACCCCCGTGAAATATCGCCATAAGCCCTCAATGCGCTATCGCGGGCAGGTGAACGAATCCGCCACCAGCCACCGCGCAATGCTTGAAACCATCGACTTTGGCCCGAAGGTGGGACAGAACTGCTATATGATCCAGTTCCTCATCCCTTCGGAATACTATAACCAATATTACGGCCGCTTTTATAACAAGCTCCACGCGCCCGCACACCTGCGCGAGGAGAATGTTTTGCAGTACCGCCGCGCCTGCGAGGCCGAAATTGCAAAGAGAGGTTTGCAATTCCACGATGCGGGCCACGGATTTACCATTGAGCCCTTCGGAATTTCCTCCAACGCCTTTGACCGCCGCGAGGAATCCCGCTACCCTGCCGACCAGATCGCGCATCTTGCCTTAACGAATGGAAAGCGCGGCTTTGCGGGCGGCTATCCTCTGAATACGAACTTCTGTATGTCAAGCCCCGTGGCGAGAAAAAAAGCCGTGGACTTTGTGATCGACTATGCGCGCCGCGGCTCGAATGTGGACTATCTGCATATCTGGCTTGCAGACGGAAGAAACAACCATTGCGAATGCGAGGAATGCCAAAAGAGGACTGCCTCGGATTGGTATATCCTCTGGCTCAACGAGATCGATGCCGAGATGACGCGCCAAGGCCTGAGCACGCGCATCGTTTTCATCGCCTATTCGGATCTGATCCATTCGCCCGAGGAGGAGAGGATCCAAAATCCCGACCGCTTTATCTTTATGCTGGCGCCGATCACGCGTTCCTATACGAAAACCCTGCCCTTCCCCGTGGAGGAAGCAAAAACCGTTCCCTATCAGCGCAACAAGACCGTGGCGCCGAAAACGCTCTCCGAGTTTCTGGCATACAGCCGCGATTGGCGCAGGGGCTTTGCGGGCGAGGCATTCGTCTTTGAATATTATTTCTGGATGCCGCAATATTACGATCCCTCCTCCCTTGCGCTCACCGAGCGCATCATAGAGGATACGCATCTTTATAAGAGTGAGGGAATGCGCGGCATTCTGGAGGACGGAAGCCAGCGCTCCTATTTCCCGACGGGCTTCCCCTTCTATGCCTATTCCCGCATCCTTTTTGATACCTCTCTCACCTATGAAGAGATCTGCGAGGAATACTTCTCGGCGGCCTTCGGCGAGGACTGGAGAGACTTCTATACCTACCTTGAGGGCATCCGCGAGATCTTTGATCAGCGCTATCTTGCAGGCGAGCTTTCCGCAAATGCAGAGGTCGGAAAGCATTACAATCCCGAAATGGCCGAAAAATTTGCCAATGCAGAGGCCGTTTTTGAAAAGGGCGAGGCGGCCGTGCAGGCGCATTACAATATGCCGATGCGTGTGCAAACGCTCTCGGTTCGCCTGATCGAGCGCCACATAATCTACTGCCGTATGCTTGCAAAGGCTCTCGCCCTGAAGGCCGTTGCCAAGGACGAGGCGGCACGCGAGGCCTTCCGCGCGCTCTGGGATGCCTTCAATTTCTATGAATTGGACACCGAGCCCTATTACGACCATTCCCTTTGCGTTGCCTCCCTCAATCAGATCTTCAAAACCGATTCAAATCTCCCGCAAAATGACGATCCCGTTCTCAACTTAGACCTTAGATAAAAGAAAGAGAGAAACGAAAATGCTGAAAATTTATAAGATTGACCAAAGCCCCGTAATTGACTTCGCCGCCGAGGAATTAAAGAAATATCTGCGAATGATGATGCCGATGGACGGCGAGATCACCATCGAATATAAGCCCGATGCAAGGGAGGGCTTCCGCCTTGGACTGATGCAGACCCTCGGGCTTGACTGCTCGGATGCAAAAAACACAGAGCTTGACGATATTCTTTATATAGATACCGACGAAAACGGCGGCATCATCGCGGGCGACAATCCCCGCTCGGTGCTCCTTTCGGTTTATGAATATCTGAGGCAGAACGGATGCCGATTCCTCTTCCCGGGCGTTGACGGCGAGCTGATCCCGATAAAGAAAATCGCGCCCGTAAAATACCGTTTTAAGCCCTCGATGCGCTATCGCGGCCAGGTGAATGAATCCGCAACGAGCCAGCGCGCAATGCTTGAAACCATCGACTTCGGCCCGAAGGTGGGACAGAACTGCTATATGATCCAGTTCTTCGTTCCGAGAGACTATTATAACCAGTATTACGGCCATAACAACAATCCCCTGCGCAAGCCCGAAATGCTGACGGAGGAAACGGTTTTGCAGTATCGCCGTATGTGCGAGGCCGAAATTGCAAAGAGAGGTTTACAATTCCACGATGCAGGTCACGGATTCACCATCGAGCCCTTCGGAATTTCCTCCACAAACTTTGATGCGCGCGACGAGGCGATTTATCCGAAGGAGTCCATCGACTGTATGCCCCTGATTGGCGGAAAGCGCGGCTTCTTCAAGCCGAAGTTTGCAGAAAAGGGCAAGCACGGCTACCCGATCTATACCAACTTCTGTATGTCCAACGACGCGGCGAGAAAAAAGGTTGTGGACTACATCGTTGACTATGCGCGCCGCGGCTCGAACGTGGATTATCTGCACGTCTGGCTTTCGGACGGATCGAATAACCATTGCGAATGCGACGGCTGTAAGAAGAAGACAACGACCGACTGGTATATCACTATGCTGAACGAGGCGGATGCGGAAATGACGCGCCTCGGAATGAAAAATCGCATCGTGCTGATCGGCTATGTGGACACGATCTTCCCGCCCGAGACCGAGCGCCTTCTGAACCCCGACCGCTTCACCTTTATGATCGCGCCGATCTCCCGTACCTACACGAAAACCCTCTCCGAGCCGATCGAAAATACCGAGGTTGTGCGCTATCAGAGAAACAAGAACGTTTTCCCGCGCGCCCTCTCCTCTTACCTTGCCTATAACCGCGCCTGGAAAAAGGTTTTCCCCGGCGCATCCTTCTCCTTTGAATATTATTTCTGGATTCCGCAGTATCGCGATCCCTCCTCTCTTGCACTTTCCAAGCGCATCTTAGAGGACACTCTGGTTTATGAAGCAGAGGGGCTGGACGGCGTTCTGGAGGACGGAAGCCAGCGCTCTTATTTCCCGACGGGCTTCCCCTTCTATCTCTATTCCCGCATTCTTTACGATACCTCCCTCTCCTACGAGACAATCAAGGAGGAATACTTCTCGGCCGCCTTTGGCGAGGACTGGAAGGACTTCTATGCCTATCTTGAGGGCATCGAGCAGGCGATCGATATCCGCTATCTTTCGGGCGAGCTTTCCTCCGATATGGAGATCAGCAAGTTCTATAACCCCGCGCTTGCCGCCGATTTTGCCAAGGTGGAGGCGATTTGCGACAAGGCGGAGGCCACCGTACAGGCACACTACAATAGACCTTACCGCGCGCAGACCGTTTCGGTGCGCCTGATCGAGCGCCATATCGAATACTGCCGCCGCCTTGCAAAGGCACTGATCTTCAAATGCCAAGGCAAGGACGAGGAGGCAAGAGGCGTTTTCAAGGAGCTTTGGGATACCTTCAACCGCTACGAATTTGATATGGAGGCCAATTACGATCATTCGCTCTGTATGGGAATGCTCAACACCGTTTTCAACACCCCCTCCAACATTCCCACGGGAGATGACGAGCCGCTCCTCAATATCGACCTGAAATAAAACCGACCCGCGAGGACGAAAAAATGATACTTACAGAAAACACCCCTTGGATACTGCCCGAAAAAATGAGCGAGCCGATCGAGCGTGCCGTTGCCGACCTTGCAAACGACTGGTATATGGTTTTCGGCGCAGAGCCGATTTTCCTGAAGGAAGCCTGCGGCGGAGCCGTGGTCTTCGGCGGCATACCCGCTCCGACCGAGCGCGAAAGCTTCACCCTGCGCGTTTTTCAAGGCAATCTCTGCCTTGCGGGCGCAGACGAGCTCGGCCTTATGCACGCGATCTACACCGTCTCGGAAAAGATCCTCGGCGTTCACCCCTTCTATTTCTATAACGACATTATGCCCGAGCGAAAGGACGAGATCGAGCTTTGCGAGGATCTCGATCTTTCGCACGGCTCGCCCGCCTTCAAATACAGAGGCTTTTTCATCAACAACGAGGATATGATCACGGGCTCCTTCCCCGATCCCCTGCGTGAAAACTTTATCGACCTCTATTATTTCGAGAAATACTGCGAGCTGATCCTGCGCCTGCACGGCAATATGATCGCCCCCGGCACCCGCCCCTATCCCGACGAAACCGTGCGCGAGGTGGTTCTGAGGCGCGGTATGTATATCAACGACCACCACGTGACCCCTCTCGGCCTCAACGTTTATATGTGGCCCGAGGATCAGGAATTTTCCTATGTATCCAACCCCGAATATATGGAAAAGGTCTGGGCAGACTGCGTGAATGCGCAAAAGCACCGCAAGATGTTCTGGACGATCTCCTTCCGCGGCCGCGGCGACCAATCCTTCTGGAGCATCGATAAAAACGCACCCGTGACCGATGCGGATCGCGCCGCCGTGATCAGCCGCGCTCTGCATAAGCAGGTGGAGCTCATCCGAGCGGCACAGCCCGAGGCGGACATTATGTTCAATATGTACGACGAGCAGGCCGAGCTTTGCAAGCAGGGGCTTCTGAAGATCCCCGAGGGCGTCACCCGCGTTTGGCCCAACGACGGTGCGGGCGTGATGGCAGACGGCGGCGCCTGCGAAAAGGGCGACGGTATCTATTTTCATATCACCGCCTGCCGCAACCGCATCTGCGAGGCCGTCAGCCCCGAGCAGATCTACCGCGAATTCAACCGCTTTAAGGATGCGGGCGCAAACGGATGCCTCGTCGTCAACGTCGGCAATATCCGCCCCTTCCCGATCAGTCTCGGCGCCGTGATGGAATGCGCCTATGACGGCGGCGAATACAGATACCTCTCCCCCGAGGAGGGAATGAAGAGATACATCCAAAATTATTGCCGAGCGCTGTACGGCGAGGCCGCCGAAGCGGTTGCCAAGGTACAGACGGATTATTTCGGTATCTCCAATCTCAGAAAGCCCCGCCCCGATATGCCGCCCTACGGCTATGCAGGCGAGTGCCTCGGTATGTATGCCTCTGATTGGCAGGCGGACTACAATCAGGTGCTGACGGATTTCCGCCAGTCCATCTATATGCACGAGATCGCGCGCAAGTATATCGAGGCGATCAAGGGCGAGCGCACGCTCGGCGAGATCTTTGATAAGACCGTGGACGACTTCAACGCAATCCTCCACGAGGACACCGCGATCCTCCCTGCCCTCTCCGAGAAGGCACACCTTCTTGAAAAGAAGATCCCCGCCCGCGCTTTGCCGCTTTACAGAAGCAACCTGCTTTTGCAGATCGATGCCACGGATGCTCTCAACGAAGCAATGGAAAACGAAGGACTTTCGATGAAGGCATACCGCAAGGGCGACAAGGCCACCGCCATCTCTTATATGCGCCGCGCTCTCGAGCATATGAACGCGATGCTTGAGGTGCTGCACGGTGCGGAAAATCCGAAATGGCCCGTATTCTATAAATACGAAACCCTCTCCTGCTACTGGCACACGCGCGACCTTCTCCGCTGCACGCTCTCGCTTCTCGAGGGCAAGGGAGAAACCCCCGTGCGCCCCTTCCATAACTTCGGCGGCCACGGAAAGAAGATCTACTACTACCAGTATCTTGACGAGCATAAGGGCAATTTCCCCTTTCTCAAGAAGCATTGATAAAGAAAAATGCAAACAAAACATAGCAAAACCCACCCGATTTTCATAGTCGGGTGGGTTTTCTTTTGAAATTTACACGGAATACCGATCGGAGAAAACATGCACGGCTTCGCCGCTCGGCAAAACGATCTCCATATTCACCTCACGGCTTGCCTCTATCTCCATATGGAAGCCGTCCTCCGCTTTTCTCCAAGAAACATCTATATAGCCGAAGGGAGTGGGAACGCGGCCGTTCGCAAAGGAAAGGTGCAGGGGCGTTGGCTTGATCCTGACCCTTTGAAAGCCGTTTTCTATGGGATAAACGCCGAGCACCATCGCGGAAAACTCATAGGCAGGAACAGAGCCCCAGCCGTGGCATTCGCTCCGCTGAAACACGGGATCCTCGCACCATGTGGTGCAATGATTTTCAAGCATTCCATACCAGCGCGAAAGGATCATAGGCGAAAATTTCTCATAACAGCCCGCCTTCTCCATTGCGCGAAGCATGAAGAGATTTTTCGGGAAGCCGCACCGCTTGACGCCGGGGGTTGTCAGCGTTCTCTCAATCAAGGCCTGCGCCGCCTCTTTCTCGATCGCTCCTGCGAGAATGGCCCAGAAGGTGGGGTGCTCGCTATACCCTTCATGGCCCAAAACATCTACATAAAGCCCCTTTTGCTCGTTATAGCAAAGCGCATTGACACGCTGAATGATTTCGGCATAGCGCACTCTGTATTCCGATGCAAGGCCCTCACGGCCGCAGGCCTCGCAGATTTCCGCCATATCCCTAAGTGCCGCCGCATAGAAGAGACTATAAACGGTGATCGGTGCTTCCGTGCCACCGTCGGGAACGCCGTTATCCCATTCCTTGATCCAGTCGAGGAAACGCCAACCGTATGTAGGCTTCACAAGGCCGTTTTCGTCCAGTGTTCCCTCAAAAAATCCAAGAATGCGATCGCAAACGCCCGTCATACTGCGGACAAAGGCGGTATCTGCCGTGTAGCGCAGATATTCGCGCATCAAATGGATAAAGTAGGTATTGGATTGATGCAGGATCTGGTGGCGATCGCGGCTGTTCGGATAGGTGGTCAGCACCTGCCCGTCCTCCTGCTGGGAATGCGCCGTCTCGATCAAAAGCTTTTTCTGCATCTTGAAATCATTGGAAAAACGCCACGCATAAAGACCGGAATAATATCCGTCGCCAATATACTGCGCCTGCTCATAAAACGGGCAATCCACCAGCGTATCGTGCGAAACGCATTCCAGCGTGTTTTTGCTGATCTGCCACATGCGGTTGAAGCGATCGTCCGAGCATTCGAAGCGACCGATGCCGCCGTTCGTTGCATTCGCATCGTAATCATAGGTATAACGCGCCGAGAATGCGCGAAAATATTTCGGCTTTGCGGAAAAGCAAACACGAATAAATCGGAACACACGGAAGCGGAACGGCTCAAACACCTGCTTTTCGCCGCTTGCAATCAAAAGATCCATTGCATTCGAAACGATCTCGCCTTCCACATCATCGCGCACGCCCTTGGAAAGAACGCCGTTTGCATCGCGCGTTAAGGCGCACTCTGCATAAATGATCGAGATCTCCGTTCCCTTTTCGGCCTGATACTCAAAGCGAAGATTGTCCGTGGTATACCGTTCGGGATCCAAAATGAGGTTCAAATTTCCTTTTGCATCCTCATATTCCTTCACCACGCGAAGCGGCTTCTTTTCGTTCAGTGCCAATGCGGGAATAAGGCGCGGCTTGAGGGGATATTTTTCCTTCACGCCGCCGCGGCTGATATAAGAAAGCGCGTGCTTCGGAAGATACAAAACGGTGGTGGAAAGCGGCTCGTATTCCGCCGCCCCCTCAACGACCTCGAAGGGCGCAACACCCGGCAAAATCTCTTCCCGATTGACAAATCGATGATTTTTCACGCGCGAAACCGTGAAATCCTCGTCCGTTTCGATCTCGCGCACGCCGTCTTCGGTTTCAAGCCTTCCATAAAGATAGAGTGCGGGCGCACCCTCGCGCGCAGAGGAGGAAAAATGCTGTGTGGTGGTTGCATAGACAACCTGGACCTCGATCTCATTTTCTCCGATGGCAACCGCCTCGGCGCAATCCACCTCTTCAAAATGTTTATAAAAGAAGCTTCCGATGCAAGGGCCTTGCGAAAGCTCCTTTCCGTTGATAAAGAATCGGTATGCCGTGTCTGCGCTGATTTGCACAAAAAAAGATTTTGCCTTCTTTTCAAGGCGGAAGGATTTTTTGAATATATAGAGCGCGGTTTCGCCGTATACAGGCGATGCGCTGATCCATTTTGCGTTCATATTACATTACCTCAATCATCTTTTATTCGGCAGCCTTCCCTACCTCGGAAAGAAACTGCTCGTTTTCTTTTTTCTTGATCATGCGAAGAATGAAGAAAAGCAAAATCGCGCCGAGGATCGCCGCAAGCACATTCGTGCCGACGAAGTTGAGCCAAAGGCCGTCAAGCCCCAAATTCCAGAGCGCACCCAGACAAAGAACGGGAAAAACGAGGGCGATGGAAACCGCCATCACCGTGGCAAGAGCGGGCCTTTCGATGGCGGAGAAGAAGCTTTGCGTCATCACGCCGAACCAGCGGAAGAGATAAGCGAAGCAGAAAAGGCGGATGCCGTGCTCAGCAAGCGAGAGAAGGAGCGCATCCTCCGCGCTGACGAAGATCGAAGCCACGACCGGTGCGCCAAAAAACATAAGCGCCGTGGAAACGAGGCCGACGGTGCCCGTTCCGATAAAGCCGCAGAGCGCGATTTTCTTCACGCGGCCATAAGATTTTGCGCCCCAGTTGTAGCCGATGGAGGGAGAAAGCGAATCGCTGATGCCGTAAAGAAGCGGCCAGCAAAGATCGCTTGCATACATCAAAACGCCATAGGCCGCAACGGCCGTGGTTCCTCCGCCCTCTCCGAGTACCTCAAGACCGATGCGCATCAAGGCGATATTCATAAGGATCGAGGTCACGCGCCCCGCAATATTGCTGAGGAATACGGGCGAGCCGCAAGCGAAGATCTCGCGGAACATCGAGAGATGAAAGCGCGGGCGCGAGAAGCGAAGCACGGTTTTCTTCAGAAGAAAGGGGATCATTGCCACCGCCGCCGCGGTGCACATCGAAATGCAGATGGCAAGCGCCGAGCCGACAACATCGCTTTTAAAGCCAAAAAGGATGATCGCAAGCAGACAGACCGTCAGAAGATTCTGCCCGATATTGATGCCCATACTGATCTTGACATAGCCCGAAATACGCAGATAATTATCCATTGCGAAGAAAAGCGTCGTCAGCGGGCCGCAGAGCGCGAAGGTGCGAAGATAGCGCATTGAGGCCTCAAGAAGCGTACCGTCCGCTCCCATCATACGGCAGAGCGGCTCGGCGGCAAAAAACATCACGCCGCCCATCAGCACCGCCGCCGCCACGATCATAATCAGCGAGCAGGAAAAATAATTGTTCGCCGTTTCGTGATCCTTTCGCCCAAGGGCGATGGAAATGGGCACCGAGGCGCCAACGCCGACAAGGTCAGCCAAGGAAAAGTTGATAAAAACGAGGGGAAACGCGATATTGATCGCGGCAAACGCCCCCTCGCCGAGCGTTTGACCGATGAAGGCGCCCTCAACGACACTATAAATCGACATAGCGAACATACTCACCATACCGGGGAGCGCCACCACGAAGAAGAGCCGCCATGGGTTCATCAGAGCATATTTTTGCTCAGGTGTCAGTTTCTTTTTTGATGCAGTCAAGAGAATACCCTTCCTTCCTGCTCTCTGCGAAGCGAGAGCCAATGAAAAAATCCATAAAGATCGTTGGCAATAAAAACGACGAAGCAAACCACGACGGAGGCGTACGAAATATCCTCAAGACACGCAAGAATCCAAAGCAGGATCAGCACGCAATCGTTCACGGTATAGGCCAAGGCATAAAAGGGACTGCGCCGCACCGTCAGATAAGCGGCAACGAAGCTCGTCAGAATCGAGAAGGTGCTGACGAGGAGATTGGCCGTTTCAAAATATTTGAGAATGAAATAAAACACCACCGCAACCGCAAGGGAAAGAAAGCCCAGAAAAAGGATCTCTCGCCGACCGATGCGGTTGACCTTCACCTCGCTATGCCCTGCCCCCGAGGGATTTTTCAGCCACGAGATCAGCGAAAGCGCCGACATCGGCAGGGACATAAAAAGATAGGTGATCATTTCGCCGTAATACGAAAAGGTATAGGATATGATCACGTAGAGAACGCAAAAGGCGATCATAAAGATCTGCCCAAGGGCAAAGCCCTTCGCGCAAAGGATCAGCGCCACCGCGCCGATCAGGGAGGCCGCAAGGCGCAGATACTCGGTCCTGTCAAAAATCAGAAAGGCCGCCGTGACCAAAAGCAGAGAGCCGATAAGAAGCGCGCGCTCCCATTTCGTGAAGCAAGCGGCAAATCCGCGCACGCGCGCCGCCGCATTCTTAAAAGCTCCCATCAGGCACCCTCTCCCTTTTCGGAGCGGCGGTATTGGCCGGGGGTGATGCCGTAGATCGCCTTGAAAACGCGGCAAAACGCCTTGGATTCCGAAAATCCGACCTCCGCCGCCACGTCCGCCACCGAAATATCCGTGGCGCGCAGAAGTCCCGCCGCATTCGCGGCGCGCTGGCGGTTGAGTGACTGATGGAAGCTCTCGCCAACGACCTTCTTGAAGATCTTGCAGAAATTGCTCTTGCTATATCCCGTCAGCGCCGCCACATATTCCACGCTCAAGGCTTCCTTATAGTTATAATAGATAAGCTCCAGCGCCTTCTCCACGTTTTCGATCTTTCTGTAATCCGCCGCGTTCTCCTCGGTCGCATCGGCCTCGGAATCCGCAAAAAGATAAGCGAATATCTTATAAATATTGCCCTTGATGATCAGATCCGCATTCTTTTTTTTCTCGCTCATTGCCGCGGCGCACTCCAGAAAGAGCTCACGGACGCGTGCATTCTCGGGGGAATTCAGATCAAAAACCGTAGGCGCGGTTGCGCTATGCGAGAAGGCGGAGAAATGCTCCTTCAGAAGCGACATGCCAACCGTGATCGTAATGCCGAGACGCTTTTGCTCCTCCGCCTGCGCGGGCACCTCGTGGGCGCACATCGGGGGGATCAGCGTTGTGCACCCCGCCTCCAGATGCAAGATCTTTTTATCCGCGATAATATCCGCCGCGCCCTCTATGCAGAAATTCAATTCAAAATCTGCGTGCCGATGCTCCTGAAATGAGGAAAATCCCCCCATGCTGATCGAATACGGCCGCTCGCTCGAATGAATGGTCTGGTAAAGCATCCCTGCACCTCCCTATCTGAAATTTCCTCTCCTATTATACCACCTGCGCCCCCTGTTGTCAACCGATTTCGACGGTGAATTTTTGGGTATTTTTTTGGATAAACGGTACTTGCAAATCCTCCTTTTCCGTGTTATACTATGAAAAAGACCGAAAATATATTTGCCCGTGCGAGCAAATGAAATTGAAAGGAAGAAATTATGGAAAGCAAGCTTCTTCTCGGCGTTTCGCGCCGCACCATCACGCCTCCCGTCGGCTGCTGCCTTGCCGGCTATGCTCCCGATGTGATCGCCGAAAGCGTGAACGACGATCTGTCCGTCACAGCCTTCTGCTTTGCGCAGGACGGCATGCGTGCTCTGCTTGTGAGCTTCACCGTGATTTCTATGAAAACCGATCTTTCAAACGAGCTTCGTGCTATGGTGGAGGAAAAATTCGGCATTCCGAAGACCTCCGTCATCCTGCATACGATCCATAACCATTCCGGTCCCAACATCTCGGGAGGCTACGGCTGGGGAGATATGGACACCGATTATCTGAATAACACCCTTATTCCCGGCCTTATGGAGGCCACGGCAGAGGCAATCGAAAAAATGCAGAGCGTGACGATGGCGGTCACAGTGGGACAGAGCCTCGTCGGCGTCAACCGCCGCGAGCGCTTAAAGGAAAACACCGTGAAGCTCGGACAAAACCCTTGGGGAGAATTTGATCCGCAAATGACCGTGATCTCCTTTGAGAGCGAGGAAGAAAAAACGCCCGTTGCCAATCTCGTGCATTACGGTTGCCACGGCACGGCCGCCGGCAGAAACCACGAGATCTCCCGCGACTGGGCGGGCGTTATGATCGACACCTTAGAGGCAAGAAGCGGCGCAATCACCGCATTCTTCAACGGACCTGAGGGCGATATCGGCCCCCGCCTCACGAACGGACGCACCGTCGGTATGGGCGATGTCGGCTTTGCTATGCGCCTCGGCGCCGTTGCGGGACAGGACGCCGTGAAAATCTATAACCTTCCGAAATACCGCTCCGTTCCGAAGCTTTCGGTTACGACAGGAGAAACGATGGTTCCCCTCACGCACCGCATCCCCCTTGAGGAAGCGAAGAAGCGCCACGCGGCCTTCGAGGGCCAGACCATCAATATCGGCGGCCGAAGCGAGCGCCATTACCGTATGCTGATCGAATCCTATGAAAACGGCTTCGAGGAGGTGGAGGGCTACCCCTTGGAGCAAACGATTCTGCGCCTCGGCGATGTCGCCATCGTCACCACCCCTTATGAGCTCTTCTCCGAGATCGGTCTTCGCATCAAAAAGGATAGTCCCGTGCCCTATACGCTCGTTCTCTCCCTCGCCAACGGTGCGGAGGGATATTTCGCAACCGAATCCGAGCTCTGCCGCGGCGGTTACGAGGTGGATATGTATAAGATACGCTATCTTCAGCCGCCCGTTCCCAACGCAGATTGGCACTATGTGAAGCAAACCCTTGAAAACATTAAAAAAACAGAGAAATAATTCTTCTCATACACCAAGCTTTCTACAATTTTCATTCGGAGGAAAAATTTATGAGTGAAAAGCTTCTTCTCGGCGCGGCGCGCCGCATTATCACGCCCCCCATCGGCTGTTGCCTTGCGGGCTATGCACCCGATGTATTTGCAGAGAAGGTGAACGACGATCTGACCGTTACGACCTTCTGCTTTGAGCAGGACGGAAAGCGTGCTCTGCTTGCCAGCATCACCGTGCTTTCGATGGCTACCTCGATCTGCGACTCAATCCGTGCCACGATTGAGGAAAAATTCGGCATTCCCAAGACCTCTGTGATCTTGCATGCGATCCACAATCATTCCGGCCCGATCACCAATTACAGCTACGGCTGGGGAGATATCGACGAAAATTATCTGAACGACACGCTGATCAAAGGTCTTCTGGAATCTGCGGCAGAGGCAATCGAGAATATGCAGAGCGTTACGATGGCCGTTACCACGGGCATGAGCTTCGTCGGCATCAACCGCCGCGAGCGTATGGAAAATAATGAGGTGCACCTCGGCCAGAACCCTTGGGGCTGCTTTGATCCGCAGATGACCGTTCTCTCCTTCGAGAGCGAGGCGGATAAAACGCCTGTTGCCAACCTCGTGCATTATGCCTGCCACGGCACGGCCGCAGGCAGAAACCATGAAATTTCCCGCGACTGGGCCGGCGTTATGATCGACACCTTAGAGGCAAGAAGCGGCGCGATCACCGCCTTCTTAAACGGCCCTGAGGGCGATATCGGCCCCCGCCTTACCAACGGACTGACCGTTGGACAAAACAACATCGGCTTTGCTATGCGCCTCGGTGCTGTGGCAGGACAGGATGCCGTTGCGATCTACAACCTTCCAAAATACCGCTCCGTGCCGAAGCTTTCGGTTACGACAGGAGAAACGATGGTTCCCCTCACGCACCGCATCCCCCTTGAGGAAGCGAAGAAGCGCTATGAGCCCTTCCGCGGCCAGACCATCAACATTGCCGGCAGAAGCGAGCGCCATTACCGCATGGTGATCGAATCCTATGAAAACGGATACGAGGAGGTGGAAGGCTATCCGCAGCAGCAAACGATTTTGCGCCTCGGCGATGTTGCCATCGTTACCACCCCCTATGAGCTTTTCTCGGAGCTTGGCCTTCGCGTGAAGAAGGATAGCCCCGTGCCCTACACGCTCCTGCTCTCCAACACCAACGGCTCGGAGAGCTACTATACGAGCGAAACCGAGATCTGCCGCGGCGGATACGAGATCAATATGTTTATGACGAGATACCTGCAGCCGCCCGTTGCCAATGCGGACTGGTATTTCATCAAGCAAACCCTTGAAAACCTTAACAAAACGGAGGAATAATGTATGTTCAGAATCGGAATTGAGGAAATCGAAGAGATCACCAAGGTTATAAATTCGAAGCAGCTCTTTAAGGTGAACGGCGGCGATCTGCAGGAATCGCAGAACCTGGAAACCGAGCTTCGTGCAAAATTCGGCGTTCCCTATACGCTGGCAATGACGAGCGGCCACGCGGCCCTCACCTCGGCACTGATCGGCATGGGCATCGGCCCCGGTGATCAGGTCATCGTTCCCGCTTATACCTATATTGCAACGGCCATCGCCGTTGTTGCCGCAGGCGCCATTCCCGTGATCGCAGAGGTGGACGAGAGCCTGACGATCGATCCCGAGGATATTGAGAAGAAGATCACCAAGGCAACCAAGGCGATCATTCCCGTGCACATTCAGGGCTTCCCTTGCGCAATGGATAAGATTATGGAGATCGCGAAAAAGCACGGCCTCTTCGTTCTTGAGGACGCCTGCCAGGCAGACGGCGGCTCCTTCAAGAGTCAGCGCCTTGCCACCGTCGGCGACGCAGGTGCCTTCAGCTTCAACTATTATAAGATCATTTCCTCCGGCGAGGGCGGTGCGCTTCTCACGAAAAACCGCGAGATCTTCGAGCGCGCTCTGATCTATCACGATTCCTCCGCCGTTGCCTTCTTCGGCACGCAGCTCGACGGCGTGCAGACCGATCCCTTCTGCGGCCAGGAATTCCGCACAAACGAGATCACCGCAGCCATCCTTCGCTGCCAGCTGAGAAAGCTCGACGGCATCCTTGCCGACCTTCGCGGAAATAAAAAGTACATTATGGACGCGCTGGCAGGCGACTGCGCCTTCATCAAGTCCAACGACATCGAGGGTGACTGCGGCACGACGATCGGTATTCTTTTCAAGACCGCCGAGCAGGCAGACCGCTTTGCCGAGGCAATGGGCCTGCAGGGCGCAATTCCCGGCAAGACCAAGAAGCACATCTATGCCGACTGGGCTTCCATTATGAATAAGCGCGGCGCTTGCCACCCCCTGATGGATCCCTTCAAGATGGAAGCGAACAAGGACATCATTCCCGAATATTCCAAGGATATGTGCCAAAAATCGCTTGACATTCTCTGCCGCGTGGTTTATATCGGCATCAGCCCCGATTTCACGAAGGAAGAAATGGACGAAAAGATCGCAAAGATCAAGGCGGCCCTCAAGGCATAAAAATTTCATATTGCTACACAAAAAGCGACCTCGGAGCAGTTCCGAGGTCGCTTTTTGTAAGTTTTTGTTTTCTTTTAAAGGATTGCGAAGCGTTTGCGGTAAGTGCCCGGGGTGATGGCTGTTTGCTTTTTAAAGAAGCGGACGAAATAGCTTTCGTCCTCAAAGCCGCACTCGCGCGCCGTTTCCGTTACGCCCGTGCCGCCAAGCAAAAGTGCCTTAGCGCGTGCAAGGCGAAGCGCATCACGATACGAAAGCGGACTTTGCGCATAGACGCGGCGCCATTCCCTGCGAAAATGCGTTTCACTCATATTGCAGAGCGCAGCAAGCTGTGCATTGGAAACAGGCTCCCGAAAATGCGCACAAAGATAGTCTTGTGCCGGCGAAAGCCGCGCCCGCCATAGCTCCTTTTCTCCTGCGGAAAGTGCCTCTGCCACCAAGGATAGAATTTCATAAAGGCTTGCCATAGCCGCCATTTCCCGCCCTGCCGAGGGATTTTTCCAAAGTGCCGCGGCGCGCTCGAAGTGATGCAAATACGTGCTCTCGGGGGCAGAAAGCAGGCAAAAGCCCTCCTTGGAAAACGGTAAAGCCGCCTCCGTGCCGAAAATTTCGAAATTGACCGTATAATGGCGGAAGATATGCGGCGCGTGCACCGTATAGGCGGCATTATCCGAAAGAAGCATAAGCTCCCCCTGGTTCACGGTACGGCGCGCACCGCTGACAAAGCGATACTCAGCCTCGCCCTCCACGGCGTATACCGCGCCGTATTGCCCGCGCCCATTGGGATAGGCGCATCTTTGCCCTTGATCCAAAACGAAAGCATGCGCCACGGAAATCGAACGAATACAAACTGAAAGCTCCATTACATCCCCCTCTTATCTTCTCTTTTACAAGGATTATACACCACCGCGCCGTCTTTGTCAAGAAAAATGGACAGATCGTACCAAAATTGAGCACATTGGTTCTTGTTTTCACTTCCGTTTTATGCTAAAATTAAGAAAAAAGCACAGGAGCATATCTATGAAAAAAGCAAAAATCGCACACATCACCCTCGGCCATTACATTTACTTTCAGCAGTTCGAGGGGCTTTACGAGGAGCTTTCAAAGAAAGGACCGGAGTTTGAGGTCCTGCTAAAGGAGGAGGACTGCGAAATATTCAACGCGGGCTATATTGACACCGTGGAGGCGGCCTTTTCCGCCGTGCAGAGGCTGAAGAAGGAGGATGTGGATCTTCTTTTCGTGATCCTTTCCACCTATGTTCCCTCCGCCGTTTGCGCACAGCTTGCCAAGCACTTGCCCGTGCCGCAGATCCTCGTTGGCATTCAGCCGCTCAACCATTTGGACTATTCCCGCACGACGACCTTTATGCAGCTTTGCAACGATGACGTATGCGCGATGCCCGAGGCGGCAGGCGTTTACAGAAGACTGGGAAGAAAAACGCCTCCCTGCCTCGTCGCCTCGGCCTCTATGCGCAGCTTTATCAAGCAGCAGATTCACGAATGGATCGTTGCGGCAAACGCGATGGCATCCTTTAAATATGCAACCATCGGCTACCTCGGACACACCTACGAGGGTATGTACGATATGCACACCGATCCCACAGCCTTCACCGCTTCCTTCGGCGCGCACGTGAAGATGCTGGAGATCTGCGAGCTTGCACGCATCACCGATGCCGTAACCGAGGAGGAAATCGAAAAGGAGATCGCCCATATCCGCGATACCTTTGAGGTTTGCGATCCCTCGATCGATCCCTTGACGGATTTTGTTAAGGACGAGGATCTTGCCTTCTCGGCGCGCATCTCCGTGGCGCTCGCAAGACTCGTGAAGCAAAACGGGCTCTGCGCATTGGCTTACTATTATAAGAGCGAAAGGAACAACCCCTATGAGCCCCTGGCGGCCAATCTCATCATCGGAAACACGCTTCTGACCTCCTCGGGCATTCCGCTTGCGGGCGAGGCAGACCTGAAAACGGCGGCGGCAATGCTGATTATGAAGGCACTTGGCGGTGGCGGCTCGTTTGCCGAAATTCATCCCTTTGATACCGAAAGCGACGTTGTACTCGTCGGACACGACGGGCCGCACCACATCGGCATCTCCGAAGGCAAGCCGCGCTTGCGCAAGCTGAAAAAATATCACGGAAAGTCCGGCTCGGGCATCGGCGTTGAATTTTCCCTGCGCTCCGGCCCGATCACTATGCTCTCACTTACCGTGGGAGATGACGGAAAAATGCATATGGTTGCCGCCGAGGGAGAATCTCTTCTCGGCGAGATTCCGCAGACCGGAAACACCAATACGCGCGTCAGCTTCGGCTGTCCCGTGCACGAATTCCTTTCGCGCTGGTGCGAGGCCGGACCGACGCATCACTTTGCGCTCGGCATCGGACATCACATCAACGCGCTGAAAAAATTTGCCGAGATCAGCGGCATTTCGCTGACGGTAGTATAAGAGGGAAAAATGAACTACGAGAATTTTAAAAATCCCGCGCCGCTTTTTTACGGCACGGATTTCTGGATGCTCAACGGCGAGCTGACGGACGAGGAGATTGAGCGCCAGCTGACCGAGATGCACGACAAGGGCGTTCACACCTTTATTGCACGCACCTACCTCGGCTTGCGCTCAGACTATCCCGGTCCGCGCTTCAAAAAGAGTATGAAAACCATTGTGCAGACGGCAAAGAGGCTGGGAATGCAGCTCTTTTTGCAGGCGGGCTATATGCCCGAGGCTGTGCCCGATCTGCCCACCGACCACGCGCTCCGCTATATCTACCCCGTGAAGGAGGGCGAAGAAAACGGGCGGCGCATCCTTTGCAGCAGGGATGGCATCAGCTTCGTTGAGCACAATTCCGAAACCTTCCTTGATATGTTTGACCCCGTGGCAATGGACCACTATCTCAAGGTTTGCTACGAGGATATGTGGGCGGAATTTTCCGAGGAATACGGAAAAACCGTGCTCTCCGTTTGGGTGGACGAGCCGAGCTATAACGAGGCCTATCTTCCTTGGACGGGTGGGCTGGAGGATGCCTTTCTTGCGCGCTACGGCTACACGCTTGCCGACAAGGTCTGGATGCTCTACCGCGATGCCGAGGAGGCCGCCACACTACGCTATCACTACCGCGTGCTGATGCGGGATCTTTTGCAGGTCAATTATTTTGAAAAGGTGAGCCGCTGGTGCAAGGCACACGGCCTACTCTTTTCGGGGCATCTGATGATGGAGGAAACCACCGCCCTGCAGATCTGCCGCGCGCAAGCCACGATGCCCTACTATCGCTATTTTGATATTCCGGGCATTGACGTGCTCCGCGCAAGAATGCCCTTTACGGACAGTCCAATTGCCGATCCCGATCCAACCGAGCGGCATTATAACCTCTACACCACCGCCCTGCAATGCACCTCTGCGGCAAGGCAGTCAGGCAAAAAACACATTCTTGCCGAAATGTACGGCGTTGGCGGCGAGGACTTCTCCTTCCGTAATATGAGCGCGCTTTTTGACAGCTATGCCGCGATGGGCATCAATCACCGCAGTGTGCACGGTATTTTCTACACGCTCCACGGCCGCGGCAAGCGCGCTTATCCGCCGCACATCAGCTATTATCAGCCCTTCTGGCCAAAATACAAGCAGATGAATGATTACTGCGCGCGCGTCAGTGCCTTTATCACCGAGGGGGAGGCGGCGTCAGAGATTGCCGTTCTGCACCCCTTGGAGAGCGGATATATGCTCTACCGCGCAGAGATCACGCCCAAGCGGGGCGGCGGCAAGGAAATCGATCGCCTGGACGGTGCATTTTACGAGCTAACGAAAACGCTGAAGAGCGCGGGGCAGGAATTCGATCTTGCCGACCTTGCTTCCATCCGCGACCTTGGACGGGCGCAGGACGGATGCCTTGCGGTTGGCGAGGCACGCTATAAAACCGTGATCCTCCCCTCTCTTAAGGTGATCACCGAGGATTGCCTTGCACTTCTCGAAAAAATGAAGGCCGAGGGCGGCCGCGTGCTTTGCCTTGGCGATTTTCCCGAATACCTTGACGGCTATCCGAGCAAGAAGGCCGCGCGCCGCCTTGCAGCAATCTGCGAAACGGCAGAAAGCACGGCGGCTCTGCTCTCGCTTCTTCCGCCGCCCGCCGTTTGCATCCGAGGTTCAGGCGCGCAAAATCTGCTGATCAACCGCCGTATCTGCGAGAGCGGCGACAAGCTGATGATCCACAACACGGATTTTCGCCGCGAGGCGCGCTTCACCCTCCGCACCTCGCGCGGCGAGGCACTGACCTGCTACGATGCCTTTAGCGCAGAGCTGCACCCCCTTCCCTTCGAGCGCAAAAACGGAGAGCTCTGCGCAAGCCTCACGCTTGCGGCAGGGGACAGCATTCTGCTTTCCACCGAGAAAAGCGAGCAGGCCCTTACGGCCAAAACCGCAGGCGCAGAGCTATGCCTTCCGATCGGAGAGGTCTTTACGGCGCACGCCGAGGATGAAAATGTCCTGCTTCTTGAATACTGCCGCTATAAAAAGGGGGACGGTGCCTTTTCAAAGCCGCTTCCGATCGCGGCTATCCAGCGTCTTTTAACCGCAGATGAATACCGCGGCCCAATCACATTGCAGTATAATTTGAAAACAAAAGATGACATTTCAGAGCTTTATCTTGCCATAGAAGATCCGAAGGAGCAGAAAATTTATATTGACGGAAAAAGAGTGGATGCAGAGGCACAGGGGTATTTTTGCGACATTTGCTTTGCGCGCATTCCGATCGGCACACTTAAAAAGGGCGAGCATATTCTTGAGATCTGCCGCACCTTTATGCCTCTCTCCCGCGTAACCAACCCGCTGACACAGCTCTTCGAAACGCGCTACGGCGTTGAGCTTGAGCCGATCTACCTTCTCGGCCGCTTTAAGGTGGAGGCGCACGCCACGGCAAGTCGGAACGGCTGCATCACCCTTGAAAACGGATTTTCCCTTCTGCCTGCGGATGCGTGCTTTGAAACGATGGGCGAAATCACCGAGGACGGCTATCCCTTCTACGTAGGGCGCGTACTCTTAAAAACGGTGTTTTCTCTTCCCGAGAATGTGGATCTGAAAAAGGCACGGCTCTCGCTTGGCACACTGAACGCGGCCTGCGCAGAGGTATTCTTAAACGGAAGATCGGTTGGTCATCTGCGCCGCGCCCCCGCTTCTCTCCCCCTTGGCGATGCACTGCACGCAGGCGAAAACGAGCTTTCCATCCGCCTATACACCACGCTCTTCAACATCATCGGCCCCTTCCACCGTCCGCTTGGAAACGTTGGCAACACCTTCGGCGGCGGATACAAAAATCCCGATGCAGCCTGGCTCTCCGTGGATACGACCGCGGAAGGCTGGGAGGAGCATATGGAGGATTTCTACCCTTTTTGGACCGATCAATACAACGTTATGCCGCTCGGCCTTGGCAACGCGGCGATCGTTTTCCCCTTCAAAAATTAAATATCACGGCCTTGGAAACCCATCCAAGGCCGTTTTTTACCCGTTTGCGGAGGAATGCCTATTGACTTTTCCTGCGCACGCGTGCTATAATGAGTTACACAGTTTTTTCGCACGGGAGGAAGCAGAATGTTTAATCTTCAAGTAAAGGCGCTCGAGACATACGATATTGCCGTTCTCGGCGGCGGCGTTGCAGGCGCGGCGGCGGCCATCAGCGCGGCAAGAGCAGGCGCACGCGTGATCCTTATCGAGCGCGGCGGAAGTCTTGGCGGCACGCTGACCGAGGGCTTTATGCCGATCCTTTTAGATTCGGACAATAAGGGCGGCCTCGTGCGCGAGCTATACGGTTTCCTGAATCAGCACGGTATGACCTGCCCGAGAAAGGGCGATCGCACCGATGCCGAGGGAAAGCGCCTTTCGGGGCAGATGGTGGATACCGAGGGCTGCAAGGTTTTTCTTGATAAGACCTGCCGCGAGGCCGGCGTGAAGGTTCTTTTTTACAGTCAGGTAGCCGCCGTCGAAATGAAGGACGGCAAAATCGAAAGCGCCCTGATCGTGACCGAATGCGAAAATTTCTCCCTGCGCGCCAAGGTCTTTATCGATGCCACGGGAAGCGGCTATCTTTCGCACCTTGCGGGATGCAAATGGGATTGCGGCGATCCGCACGAGGGGCGCCCCTCGCCCACGAGCATGGGCGTTTGCGTTGTCGGTATGCCAAAGGATTATAACGGAACGGACGATGCCGCGGCAAAAGCGGCTTACGGCAATATGCTGACCGAGTACGGCATTCGGGCAAGCTCGGGGCTTGTCAGCGTGACGAAGCTTCCCTCTCTCTGCACCTGGGATATGGGAACGAATTTCCAATACGACGTGATGCCGGGAGATACCGAGGCGCTTTCGCGCGCGGTGCTGGACGGCAGAAACGAGATTTTTGAAATTATAGAGGCGCAAAAGCGCATTCCGGATTACGAGCGGCTCTACACGGTCTTCACGAGCGCGCATATCGGCATCCGCGAGGGGCGGCGCATTTACGGAGAATACCGCATCACGGACGACGATATTCTGGACGGCCGCCGCTTTGAGGACGGCATCTGCCTCGTGACGGCAGGCGTGGATGTGCACAGACTGAAAAAGGACGATACGGACGATTGCGGCAGAGGCTATCGCGCCAAGCCCTTCCATATTCCCTACCGCGCGCTCCTTCCGAAGGGCGCAGAAAACCTTCTGCTTGCAGGCCGATGCCTTTCGGGCGACTTCTATCCGCACGCGGCCTACCGTATGATGGGCAATATGGCCGCCACAGGCGAGGCCGCAGGCTTTGCGGCGGCGGAATGCATCCGCACCTCCTCGCTTCCCAAGGAAATTGACGGGCGCACCGTGCGCGCCTTTATGGAAGCGCGCGGCTACGCGCTCTGATTTTGGAAAACGAATAAAAGGAGAAAAAACAATGTCCTTTGAGATCATAGATTTTCATACGCATCCCTTTCTCGGTGATTTCGGCAATATCTGCCAGCACCAGCGGGTGCTTTCGCTCCGCACCGAGCAGATCAGAGAGCAGATGGAGGCGCTCGGCATTTCCAAAATCTGCGGCTCCGCGCTCCGAAGAAGAACCGAGGGCGAGGACGACTGGGAGAGACTGAAAAAGAACAACGAGGATGCCCTTCGCCTGCGCGAAATACTCGGTGATTTCTATATCCCCGGCTTTCATATCCACCCCGATCACGTGGAGGAATCCATCCGCGAGATCGAGCGGATGCATAAGGAGGGGGTGCACCTTCTTGGCGAAATCGTGCCCTGGAGCGCAAACTGGTCGGAAAATGCGGGCGAGGGACTTTCCATCCTCTTTGACGAGGCGGAAAAATACGGTATGGTTGTCAGCTTCCATAACGATGATAACTTCCTGACCGACGATCTGATCCGCCGCCACCAAGGGCTCACGCTCGTGGTTGCGCATCCCGGCGAAAAGCCTGCGCTTCTGCGCCATCTTGAGCGCGCAAGGCTCAGCAAAAACTATTATCTCGACCTTTCGGGCACGGGGCTTTTCCGCTACGGAATGCTGGAGACCGCCGTGAAGGAAATGGGCGCCGATCATATTCTCTTCGGCACGGATTATCCCGTTTGCACGCCGGGTATGTACGTCGGCGGCGTAATGCACGATCCTTATCTGACAAACGAAGAGAAGGCCTTGATCTTCTCGGGCAATGCAAAGCGGCTTTTAGGGCTTGCATAAGGAGGAAGGGCTATGAAAAAAGGATCGGTCTCCTCCTCATTTTCGTACTACTGATGCTTCCCCTCGCGGGATGCCAAAAACCCCGGGAGAATGAAGAAATGAAAGAAATCAAATCCATACTTTTTATCGGAAACAGCTATACCTATTATAACGATATGCCGAGCGCGATCTTCTCGGAGCTTCTGAAGGCCGATGGGCGCGAGGTGGAGGTGACGGCGATCACCAAGGGCGGATGGACGCTTGAAAAATTTGCCGATCCCACGGATACGTACGGTGCCGCGGTGGATGCGGCGCTTTCCGAAAGCGGGAAATACGGCATCGTGATTTTGCAGGAGCAGAGCCTGCGCCCCGCCATCAATAAGGAAAAATTCTTCGCCGCCGCAGAAAATCTTGCCGCGCGCATCCGCGCGACGGGTGCCGAGCCCGTGCTTTACGCCACCTGGGGCAGACATAGCGATAGCCCCGATCTTGAAACGCATCATATGACCAACCGCACAATGACCGAGCGGCTGGACGCCGCGTATAGCGAGCTTGGCGAAAAAATCGGCGCCCCTGTGGTGCACGTCGGCAAGGCCTTTTATGAGATCTATACGGAAAGGGGCGAGATCGATCTTTATAATCCCGATCTTTCCCATCCCTCCTATGCCGGCAGCTATCTTGCCGCCTCCGCGCTTTATGCCGCGCTCTTCGGAGACGTGCCGCAGGGCTTTGACGGAGAGCTTTCTCCCGAAACGGCGGCCTTGCTCCGAAAAATCGGCGCAAAATATGCAAAGGACTGAAAAAAGAACGAAAAAAAGCGGTTGCTTCTGCCATTTGGCGCAGAGCAACCGCTTCATTTTTTATAAAGAAATACTTATCTTCCCCAAGCCGTGGAGGTCCAGAGATAATCGTTATAATAGCAAACCGCAGGGCTCTCGGGCTTCACGGTGAGCCTCTGCTCCTCCAGCTCCTCGATTTTTTCGATGCGGCCGCCGAGATATTCCTCAAGGCGGAATGCCGCCGTGCGCAGGCGCATCAGAAGGCAACCGTAGCGGCGCTCCAGAACGTCGAAGCCGAAGGCCTGATGCCTTTCAAACCAAAGGGTTCGGTTGTCCTTCCAAAGGGTCTCAAGCTTTTCGATGATAAGGGGGATTTCCTTTTCGGCGATCTCGAAAAGCGCCGCCGTATCTCTCTTATCGTATGCCCCCTTCATCCGAAGTCCGATCCCCGCCTTCAGGGAAAGCACGTCGCAAAGGCTGATATAGAAGCGAAGGGAGCTTTCAAATTCGGGGTATTTTCCAAGATACCCCTCAAGCTTTTCCTTCTGGCAAAGGAAGTGCGCCTTGAAATCGAGCTTGGCCGCATCCACGTCGAAAAGGCCTTGCAGGGGATCCTGCCACATCAGGTATTTCGAGGGATTGATCACCGCGCCCGAGGAATCGGGAACGAAGACTTCCTCCTCCTTATTTTCCTCAAGGACGATGCTTTTTCTGCCACAGGCAACGCCTTCAAACACCTCGTAGGGCGAGCTGAGCGCCTGATAGCCGTGCGGATTATCGATATTGGCGATCTCGAGGACCATATCGCCGCTGCACCTTGCGCAGAAGTCAAAGCGCTTGACGACCTCCGAAAACGCGGGATCCTCGCCGTACATATGCTCGGCATAAAGCTGGAAGCCGAGAAGATTGCAGAAGAAATCGCGCTCGGTGCTATCGTCTCCCCAGGTCGTTGCAAAGACATCCCTCACGCCCGCCATCTTCGCGCCTGCAAGAAGCGCATTGGTGGAATCCACCGTGTGGTAATAGTTCACGCAAAAGCCGTGCCAATCGTGCACCGCGCCCGCGCACCAAACCTTCTTGCCCGTCACGAAATAAGGATCAAGCTTTTCGCGGAAAACATTCTTGTCCTTGATGCCGTAGGAGCCGGCAACAAGCGCTATATTCTCGGGAATTTTGGCCGCAACCTCGGGGGGAATGACCTTGGTATCCGTGGCATAGCTTTCCGTGGATCCCTTCGTGCGGAAAAACATATCGCTCCAGACCATCGGCTCAAGCCCCTGCGCCTTCGCCATCTCAGCCACTTTCTCCAGATGCTCCATAAAGATCTCGTGGCGGGGGCGATAGCCGTGCTTCATAATATAATTTCCCATACCGAGACTCATCGTTTCGTCAAAGCCGATATGGATGCGGCGGCTTCTTAAAGGGCGCTTAGCCGCACGGAGCATCGCGTCGATAAATTCATAGGTCTTTTCCTCGCCGACGAGAAGGCAATCCGAGGTATCCTTCACCTCGCCGAAGGGCGCCCAATGCAGGGTATTCGAAAGATGCCCCAGCGTTTGAATGGCGGGAATGATCTCGATGCCGAGCTGATAGGCATAATCGTCGATCTCGCGGATTTCTTCATCCGTATGGCGGCCGCGCATATAGCCGAAATATTTATATTCGGGAACAACATAGCTCTCCTCGCGGTAGAGCATAAACATATTGAGACCCATCACGGCCATCTTGCGGAGCACGCTCTTGATGGCGGCCACGGTCATCAGCGCGCCGTGCGAAAGATCGACCATCGCGCCGCAGGTATCGAAATGCGATTTTTCCGAAACGGAAAAGAATTTCTCCCCTGCCGAAAGCCTTTGCAGCAGAATGCCGAGCGCGCGGAAGAATTCGCAGGGACGCGAATACCCGATCTCTGCCCTATCTCCGCCAAAGGAAACGAAAACGCCCTCCGCCCGATCTACCTTGACGGGCAATCCCTCTTCACAGATCTCATATCCGTAATCCTCGGAAAGGATGCGGATGCCCGCAAGCAAGGAATCCACTTCTCCAAAAAACGATAATTTCATACGGGGATGTCTCCTTTATTCTCTTATATTACAATCATTATACACATTTCCTTCAGGCTTGTCAAGCACCGTTTCCCCTTTGCCTCCGTGATAAAGAAGGGTAGTAGCATTCGACTTCATCCTCCACGCCTCATAGAGACGGCAGGGGGGCTTTACCGATGCACCAAACGGCGGTGCGGCCGGCGGTATTCTCAAAGACCGCCCTCTCCGAAACGGAGGGAATCGGCTTTAAGCATTTTCATCATCCGCCGCCTCAATATCCTCGCAAACCGCCGTATCCAAAAAGGTTACGAGCTCCGAGAGCGGGCGGCGCTTCTTCTCACGCAAGGGATCTCCCTCCCTTGCATAGCCGAGAGAGATCACGAGGCGCACGGGATCCCCCTCGCCCACGAGTCTTGCGATCCGCTTGCCGTCCAGCCAGCCGAGAATGCAGGTGGAAAGCCCCTGCGCCTCTGCCTCCGCCGTGATATAAGCGGAAAGAATGCCGATATCCATCGAGCGATAGTCATTTTTCTTGATCCTTGCGCCGAGTGCGGCCTTTGCCGTATACGGCCGCTCCGTGATCACGAGCATCACGGGCGCATCCTCTGCAAATTTATTGAGCCCCATTCCCTGCACCGCCTTGGCAACGCAGGCGGCCGCCGCACCGCGGCAAACCGTGATATGATAGGGCTGGCCGTTGCAGGCCGAGGGAGAAAGCCGCGCGCTCTCCAGAATGCGAAGGAGCTTTTCCTCCTCCACGGCTCGGCTTTTATCATAGGAGCGGCAGGACTGCCGCCTTTCTGCAATTTTTGCAAAATTCACAATAGAGTTCCTCCGTTTTTTCTCTGTCGTATGCTTATTTTTCCGTTTTTTTGACCCAAAGCAATTCGCTCCCCTTGCAAAGCACCTCGATTTTTCCCGCATCCGAAAGCGCGGAAAGATAGGAGCGCACCGTGCTTCCGACCAGCGCATACTGCTCCACGCTCATCGAGAGGCCGTATGCCTCAAAAAGCCTTGCAAGAAGTGCCTCAAAGCCAATGGCGGTCTCGGTGAAGGAGAGAATGCGCGCAATCAGCGCCTCGGTGCATTCGCGGTTTTTCCTCACGAGCGGCGCGATGCTCTCCGTCGGCGCGGCGTGTGCGGGAATAAAGATGCGCCCCTCGAGTTCTTCGATTCGATCCAGCGTTTCAAGATAAACGAAGGGATCGTATACGAAGGGGATGCCGTATTTTTCCAGCGTTCCCTCGCTTGCAAGCGCATCGGCAAGATAAACGGCACCGTCCTCGCTCGCAAAGCCAACCATATCCGCCGTGTGCCCCGAAAGAGGAAGGATCGAAAGCCCCTGGGGCATCACCGCCTCGGTGAGTGGCTCGGCTACGCTTGCATCCGCCAATAAAAATCCGCCGCGAAGCGCTCTTGGCGGCCGCGCGCCGAAAAGCGAGATCGGCTCCCATTCGGGATGCAAAACGCCGCAAAGCTCTCCCTCGGGCGCATAGATCCTGCATCCCGTTTTCTGCTGGACGTGGCGGTTTCCGCCGATGTGATCGGCATGCGCGTGTGTATTATAGATCGCCCGAATCTGCCAGCCCTGCTCCTCGCAGATGCGAAGCACCTTCGTGGCCGCGCCCTTATTGTTTCCGCTGTCGATCAGAGCGACCTCCCTCTCCGAGATCTTATAAATGCCGATCTTTGCAGGGCAATCCACGAAATAAAAGCGCGGCGATGCGCAAATCAATTCGTACATAGCGTTTTTCTCTTCCTTTCCGAGCGCTTGCCTTCCTCTATGGGAAGGGTGCCGCCCCGAAAAGGAGGCGGCACCGCTTTTGGATGTTTTCTGAATAAATTATTCGGTTCTCAGAGCCACCACGGGATCCTTCTTTGCCGCAGAGCGAGCAGGAAAGACGCCCGAGAACAGCGTGAGCACAACGCTGAGCGCGATCATCAGACCTGCCTGCGAGAGCGGAAGATTTGCAATATTGGGAATGCCCGCAAGGTTCTTCAGAACGATATTGATGATAGCCGAGATACCGTAGGTCGCGCCAACGCCGAAGACGCCCGAGAGCAATCCGAGAATGAAGGTCTCTGCCGTGAAGAGGCGGGAAACGTCCTTCTTGCGGCCGCCGATCGAGCGGATAACGCCGATCTCCTTGATTCTCTCCACCACGGAAACATAGGTGATAATTCCGATCATCACCGTGGAAACCACGAGAGAGATCGAGGTGAAGGCGATCAGACCGTAGGAGATAATATCGATCATCGTGTTGATCATCGTGATGACGAGCGCGAGGGTATCGGTATAGGTCACGTCGCTTCTTTCATCCTTGGTGAGCGTTTTATCGCCAACCGTGATGGTTCCGTCGTCGTTCCAAGCATCCAGATAATCGTTTACGAGATTCTTCGTTTCAAAGTTGTTCGGATAGATCGCAACGGAATTGGCAAGATCGTTTCCGCCAAGCTGGCGAAGCGAGAGGATATAGAGCGACTGAATGCCGCTGCCTGCGCTACCCGATCCGGAGGAGCCGCCCATGCTGCCGCCAAGGCTACCCATACTTCCCATACTGCCCATACCGCCAAGCATCAGCGAGGTGGATGCATTCTGGCCAACGAAGGCCGTATCGGTGTATTCCACACCCTCATAGCGATATTCGATATCGTAGTAAAGACCCGTCTTCATCGAGCCGAGCACCATGCTCTGGAAGGACTCGCTCTCGGTGCTTCTCAGGTGCTTCACGATCTCGCTCTCCATATTTGAATCCAGAATATGCTCGGTCAGCGCCTTCGTATAGTAAACGCCCGAGGTCATACAGCCGTAGGAGATCGTCTCCTTGGGCTGGAGAATGCCAACGACCTTGAGCTCCACGGCCTTACCGTCCGAAACGCCCTCTGCCGTATGGTTATAATTGAAGGCGGAAAGCATTGCCGTGGCGGGATTTTCGTTCTTCGTGAAGATCGCATCGTTTGCGTGCCAGATCAGCGTTTTGCCGAGAAGCTCCTCATAGGTGAAGTATTCCTTGCTGTTTTCCGCATCGAAGGAATCGCTGCCCGAGGCCTCGTGCACGATATTGATAAACTGCTCCTGCGAATAATAGCCGAGTCTTGCAAGGAGAAGATCCGAGAGGCGGCGATCCGAATCCAGAACGAGCATAATCTCGTTTTTCTCGGTCGCAAGCTTACCCGAAAGAATATCGTATTGCTCCCCGATATAGTCCGCATTCGAGGATGCCTGCTTGAAGTTCGGCACGAGCGCGGAGATAAAGGCGGAATAATCCTTGAAGTCGGTTCTCTGCAAAACCGCGGTGTAAAGCGCCGTCAGCGCGCTGATGGAAAGCTTCTGCGCCTCGCCACCCTCGCCGACGAATTCGGTATAAATATTGTTCGTCAGATCAATATCGTAGCCGAGAAGCATATCGGCATAATAGGAATCGGGCATCGAGGTCACGTATTTGATATAATCCGCCGTGATCTCGTTTTGCAGGATGATCATTTCCGTGGTGTTTTGCATTTCTGCGATGTATTCGAGGATGGAATTGACAAATACCTTTCCGTCCTCCTGCACGATCTCCTCAAATTCCATCGAGGACATCAGATCCGTGATCGCATCAAAATCGAAGGCGGTCTCCTCTATGCGGATGGGGTTGCCCGAAAGCATATCGTCCTGCATAGAAGCAACATAGCCCTTGATACCTGCGGAAAGCGCCAGCACCAGCGCAATACCGATAATACCGATCGAGCCTGCAAAGCCGACCATCGCCGTTCTTCCCTTTTTGGAGATCAGATTCTTTGCGGAAAGGCGGAATGCCGTGAAGAAGGACATCTTCGCGCGCTCCTTGCCGCCTCTTTTGCGCTTTCTCTTTTCGTTTTTCTTATAGATCTGCGTTTCCTTGCGCTCCGCATATTCGGAGAAGGGATGGCTATCCTCGATCACGCGGCCGTCCAGAAGGCGGATGATACGCGTGGAATATTCCTCTGCAAGCTCGGGATTATGCGTAACCATAATCACAAGGCGCTCCTGCGAGATCTCGCGGATGAGCTCCATAATCTGAACGCTCGTCTGCGTATCAAGTGCGCCCGTGGGCTCATCTGCCAGAAGGATCTCGGGATCGTTGACGAGTGCTCTCGCGATCGCAACGCGCTGGCACTGGCCGCCCGAAAGCTGATTGGGGCGCTGATAATACTTGCCCGAAAGGCCCACGCGGTCCAGCGCCTCCTTGGCGCGCCTTCTTCTTTCCTCACGGGAAACGCCCGCGATCGTCAGCGCAAGCTCCACGTTTTCCAGCACCGTCTGGTGCGGAATGAGGTTATAGCTCTGGAAGATAAATCCAACGCGATGGTTGCGATAAACGTCCCAATCACGGTCACGGAAGTCGCGCGTGCTCTTTCCGCTGATCACGAGATCGCCCGAGGTATAATGATCGAGACCGCCGATGATATTGAGAAGCGTCGTCTTTCCGCAGCCCGAGGGACCGAGGATGGATACAAACTCGCGTTTTCTGAAGGAAATTGACACGCCCTTCAGTGCGTTCACCGTCTCTGATGCGGTGACGTAGTCCTTTTTGATGTTTTTGAGCTGAAGCATAGTTTTTGCGTCCTTGGGTAATATTTTTTCATTATGAATTATAGCACAAAATTGTGAACAAGTATAGTGCAAATGTACAATTTTTAAGAAAATATAATAATTGTATGGAGTTTTACGCACGCCCGTGGTATAATAGAAGAAAAATGGGGGTGATTTTTGTGCTTGGTGCGTTGATTGGCGATGTTGTTGGAAGCCAATTTGAGTTCAAAAATTTCAAATCCAAAGAGTTCGTTCTTTTCACAAAGAACTGCCACCCCACGGATGACAGCCTGATGACCCTTGCGATAGCAGAGGCACTTTTCCTCTCCCACGGGGATGAATCGGTGCTTGCCGACCTGACCGAAAGAAGTATGAAAAGGATAGCGAGGAAGCATCCGGGCGCGGGCTGGGGCTATTGGTTTCACGAATGGGTAATGGGGCACAACCCCACACGGCCGTACAGCCTTGGCAACGGTGCGGGAATGCG
>JAZTWU010000153.1:0-25343 GCA_045636085.1 Eubacteriales bacterium | reverse complement strand
CGAAACGAGAACGCCCTTTCCGCCGCGGAAGCCGTAATAAACGGGGAAGATATGACCGAGCACGGCGGCGAGGCCTGCCGTGTAGGTGCCGATGCCCATCAGCATCAGGGGGCCGTTATAGCCCATGCTGAAGGCGCCGATATAGCCGAAGCCGAAGAGAATGCCGCCGATGAAAATGGCGAGAGCGGTTTTGAGCATATCGCCAACCAAAACGCCGATGGCGGCTTTTCCGCCAAAGGTGCGGAGCATATTCGTCATTCCCGCATTTCCGCTTCCGTATTTACGGATATCGTCCTTATAAAAGACCTTGGAGATCACGATGGCCGTATTCACGCTGCCGAGCAGATATCCTGCCGCAACGGAAATCAAAAGGAAGAGGAAGAAAAGAAAAATGTTGTCGAGCGCCGCATCGGGGCCGTTTCCGCAAATGGCGGCAAAAAGACCGCCGAGATTCAGTTGAAACATAAAACTCCTGTTCTGCCCGCAGGGGGCTGTCAAAAAAATATCACTTCGTGGGCTTTTTGCCCTTTGCAAAAAGGGCGGAGAGGCGGGATTTGTTGCTTTGTCTTCGCGCTTCGGTCTCCTCGGGAAGAAGAAGCGCATCGATCACGGTATCTCCCTCCATCGTCAGAGCAACAACGGAGCCGACGGGAAGGGAATATTCCGCCCGCAATAAATGAATATAAGCGTTTCCCTCATCGGGAACGAGAACGAGGAGGTCGCCCTCCTGCCTGTCAACGCAGGCACGCACCGTTTTCTTCATAAAACCTCGCAAAAAATCATTTTCCTCATACAGTATACCGCATTTTTAAAATATTGTCAAGAAATATCTTGCATTTGCGCGCGAAATTTTATATAATAAAAGGTAAGAAACGTAGGAAGGGAGCGCCTCTATGAATTGGTTGGATCAAATTTTTGCCGCGCAAGGGATCGAGGCGAACGGTGCGCTTTCCTTTTGCGATGTGGATCTGATACGTGCATCGCTCCTTGAAAAAGAGGAATTTGAGCCGAGGAGCGTTTTGCTCTTTCTCATCCCGTATTATGCGGGTGAAACCAAGAATCTGTCCCTTTATGCCGCCGCCAAGGATTATCACCTATATATGCGCGCACTTGCGGAGCGCTTGATTTGCGGCATCCGCGAGAAATACCCCGAGGCAAGCGCCAAGGGCTTTGCCGATCATTCCCCGATCGACGAGCGCACCGCCGCCGCCCGTGCAGGGCTCGGTATTCTTGGAGAAAACGGCCTCTTGATCCACGAAAAATACGGATCGTTTGTTTTTATCGGCGAGATCATAACGGATCTCGCGCCCGAAAAGCTTTTTGCAAGACCTATGCAAAGGGAGCAAGGTTGTGAAAAATGCGGCATTTGCCGCTCCCTTTGCCCCACGGGTATTTTGCGGGGCGAGAGCGATGCTTGTCTTTCCGCGATCACGCAGAGAAAGGGCGAGCTTTCCGAATGGGAGATCGGCCTTATGCGAAAGTATAACACCGTCTGGGGATGCGACGAATGCCAGCGCGCCTGCCCCCATAATCTTTCCCCCGTGCCTTCTCCGATCCCATTTTTTCACGAGGCGCGTATCCCTCACCTATCTCGCGAGCTGCTGGATGAAATGGGAAAGGATGCCTTCGCTGAGCGTGCCTTTGCCTGGCGCGGAAGAAAAACGATCGAAAGAAATCTCGATCTCATAAAATGAAAAAGAATCCGAGCAAAAGCTTGCTCGGATTCTTTTTTGTAATGTATTGTTTGCAAAATACGGTTAAACGATGGCTTTTTCAAGATATTCGAGCGAAAGTCTCACCATCTCGTCGCCAAGCTCCTTGTTTGCCTCTTTTGCGCTTTCGGTGAACCAATGCTTGGTTTCGGGAAGTCTTTCAAGCGTAACGGCCTCGGGATAAAGCGACATAAGGATGGAGCACTCGTATTTTCCTGCGTGATCGTAGCCCGTTGCATTTTGCACCTCGGTGCTCATCGTGGGGATCACCTTAATCCAGGCGAAGGGGTTGTCATCGGTCTCAAGATTTTCGTAGTAATCCTTGTAGCTCTCCGAGCCCCACCAGCCCTGTCCCTTGGTCTTTTCAAGGTAGCGCATCGTGGCTCGCTTTGCCGCTTTCATATAAGAAAGCGTCATCGGCATCAGGCTCTCCTGCTCAAACTGATGGTGGATCAGCACGTAAATGTTGCGAAGACCTGCCGAGAGCATACTCATAAATACATTATAAACGTATTCCTCGAAAACAACCTCGTCCACGTGCACCGTGCCGGAGGTATCGCCGCCAACAGCCCAGCTCGCAGGGGAATAGCTGATCGAGGGAGCGATGATGATCTCCTTTTTCTCGGCGAGCTTTTCAAGAAGTCCCTGTGCCACGAGCGTGTCGCATCCGTAGGAGCAATGCGGACCGTGGTATTCAACGGTTCCGCCAACCAGAACGACGGGGGTCTTATTCTTTTTTGCCGCCTCGATCTCGCGAGGGAAGCATTTATCAAGATACATAATTTATTCCTTTCTTCCTGCACAAAATTCGTAGCCTTCCCAGCGGTTGTCAACGATCTCGCCGCCGTCAAAGGCAACAACGTTTTCGCAAATGAAATTTTTGATCGGATTTCCTGCAAGATACAGCGCGTATTTTGAGCGGGAGCGCACGTTCTTCACGGTCACGTTATAAACCTCGTTGCCCTCGCTGTGCCGCGAGCCGTACATTTTGTCGCTGTCTCCAATGCGCACGGTCTGCAGCGCTCTTCCAAGGATGCCGGGGATCTTATCGGAAATATCAACCACGTCATCCACGATCACGTCATGAAGCGTCGTGCCGCCTTGGCAGAGAATGCGCACGCCTGCATCCAGAGAAGCGGAATGAATGTGGCGCACCATTACGTGGGAAAGATCGGGGGCAAGCCCCTCCACGGCAAATTCCTTGCACATTCTTCCGTTCAGGCAAGTGAGCGCCACGGTGTCGTCCCCCGTAAAGCCATAGATGTTTTCGATCAGGAAATGGTTGCAGCCCATGCGAATATCGATGCCGTCCGCCTGTCTTATGTGCATATCAAAGTAGTTTTCGAGTGAAAGTCCGTGATATTCCCGTCCGTCCTTATCGGTGCAGGTATCGTCCCCCTTCAGAGTGATGTCGTGAATATAACCGTTTCGGCAATAAATGAAATTCACGGCCCACCAGCGAAAGTTATGCAGCGCAAAATTTGCCATCTCGATGCCGTCCACGTTCGAGAAAAAGATCAGATTGTTGACGTATATGGGGGGATTGCCATCTTTTCTGGAGTTTGCCTCGGAAAGCCCGTTATAAGTGCCGCCGTCGATGATCGGATCGTTTTTTCCAAGAATGCGGATATTTCTGTCCGTGCCTTCAATCGTTTTGCCAAGCTCGGTGCCGTGATGCTCGTTGACGAACATATTGTCAAAGGTATTGTCCGCCATCTTGAGGTAGCACCCGTCAAGGATCAGCGTAAAATCCGAGGGGATGCAGATATGGCTCTCAACGTCCCAATTGCCCGTGATCGTTGCGGTACGTGTTCCGTCCGCCACGGCGGCATCGATCAGTCCCTGTATATGCGACGTACCTCCGCAGTTGAAGGTAACGCCGTATTTTTCAACAGTTTTCATAAATATTCTCCATGTAGGAGGGGCGCCGCGCATTTTGCGCGGCGTCTCGCACCTTCGTTTGAATTAGAAATCGAGCTCGATGATGCCCTTCTTGAGGTAGTCGGTCATAGCGGTGCAGCCGTCCTTGGTAACGGCGATACCCTTTTCCCAGCGGCAACCGAAGGTGGGGCCGGAAATGAAGGTGTCAACCTGGAAGGTCATATTCTCCTCGAGGGGATAATCGCTGATGGTCTCCATCCAGGGAGCCTCAACCTCGATCATACCCGTGCCGTGGCAGGGGCCGTAAACGAAGTTGTCCTTCATTCCGTTCTCCTCGTAGAGCTTGTAGAAGTCCTTTGCAATGTCGCTTGCAAGAACGCCTGCCTTGATTCTCTCGGTCGTCCAGTCGTGTGCCTGCTTGCAGAATTCAACGATCTTTCTTCTTTCGCCCTCCAGCTTGCCCATAACAACGGGAAGACCGGTTGCAGGGGAGTAGCCGTCGATCTTGGCGGAAAGGTTAAGCTGAACGATGTCGCCCTTTCCGATCTTGCGGTAGCAGGAGCGGCTGATGGCGTGGCGGGTGGATTCCTCGCTGAATACATACATAGGAAGACCCTCGTACTCTGCGCCGTTCTCGTAGATCACCTGCTGTGCAACGCCAACCATCTCAAGCTCGGTAACGCCGGGCTTCAGTCTGCGGATCACCTCGTCGGTGGCAAGATCGATGATGCGGAAGCCCTCCTTGATGCAGGCAAGCTCGTTGACACTCTTGATCTTGCGAAGCGTCACCATAATGTCAGCGCACTTCACGATCTCTGCATCGGGGAAGCTCTCCTTGAGTCCCTCGTAGATGGGAAGGGTGCACTCAACATAGGAGCCAAGGCCGATCTTGAGCTTCTTTCCCGTGATGCCGATGCCCTTGAAAACATCAGCAAAGGTATCTGCGTGAAGCTCGGGGTATGCGGGGTCTGCGCTCTCGCGGAATTCCTTAAGAACGAAAACCTTGTCAATGTGGGAGCGGTCCTTTGCGAAAATAGCGGATTCGGGGCCTGCCAGAAGAGCGGCATCGCCGTTTGCACCGATCACAACGCCGGCTCTCTCAAAAAGAGGCCAGAAGCCGGAGAAGTATCTTGCGTTTGCGTAGTCGGATTCGGTGGAAACCACGAGCATTGCATCAAGACCTCTTGCGCGCACGAGTGCGGCTGCCTTTGCGATTCTCTCGTGATATTCTTCGTGGGGAATGCAAATTCTGTTTTCCATTTGTTTTTCTCCTTATATGTAAAATTTTGTTTACTTATTTAAATCTGCGATGCGATTTTTCATCGTATCTGCGGCCTCGGGTGCGAGAATGCCCGTGCGCATATGGTAGGTTATGCTCTCGCCCTTTGCAAGGTATCTCTGCTGTCCCATTCTCTTGCAGTAGTTGTAGCCGAGGTGCTCTGCCGTCGAGGGAAGAACCATACCGAGCGCATCCTCGTCCTCGGTTCTGGAGATCCAGCGAATGCCGAGCGGAATCTCCTCGGGGCGATGGCAAGCGTAGCAGGCATAGCCGTCGGGAAGAAGCTGCATCGTGTGCGCATCGCCGTTTGCATCCGCGAAATACTTGCAGGTGAAAACGATCTCGGGCGCATAGGACTGCGTTTTCGAATCGATCTGATCCATCACGGCGGGATTCTCGTCAAGCCTTGCAAGGTAGGCGTTCGTCTCGGCCTCCTTGGGATAGCCTTCGGGCACCTCGTGGTGGGGCTTGATGTCCTTGTGCTTTGCGGTGTAATGCAGGGTTGCGCCGTCCACAGGGCGGTAGTTGATATGGCAAAGATAGAAGTATTCGAGCGGCATATCCTTGCGGTTTTCGAAATGCACCGTGATGTCGATCAGGCTCTCGTTTTCATAGAAGCGGCACTCGGGCTTGAAAAGATAATTATAGGTGTAGCAGAGCTTGTGCTCGTATTCGCCCGAAAGAGCAATGTATTTTCCTTTTGCATCCTCTCCGAAAAGAAGATAGGCTCTCTGGTATTTTGCCACGGGAAGCTCGCCGTGGGGTATATGCGTGTCCTCTGCCGTGGGGTTGCCGATGGCAGTCAGGCCGCAATGCATCATAAAGCATCCGTAGGTATGCTGGAAATTGGGAACGCCGCCCACGGGCTCGTCATAAATGGTTCTCATCGTGCCTCTGTGGCCGAGAAATTCCATATCCCAGATCATCTGCCCCATAAAGGGAAGCAAAACGGCAAAGCCCTTGCTGTTTGTAATGCGGATCGCCTCCACGCCCGTGGAGTAAACGAAGGTCTCAGCCTTCATTTCGCCGAATTCCAAAACCGTTTTTGTATCGCGGGAGAAATGCTCTTTGTAAAGATTGATTTTTCCGTTCATATCCTTCTCCTTTTTCTGCGTATCTCTGCGGCAATTGCGAGAAAAAAGCGCGATGCGCCGCCTGCAGAGACGGATCTATTTTAATTATACACGAAAATATAGCGCTTGTATTTGAACAATCTTTCGTATTTTTGCATTATCTTAAATTTGTTTTATGAAATGCAATGAAAAAAAGGAAATCGCCCGCGCATCCGAAAGAGAAAGCGCGAGCGAAGCCGTGAGGTGAAATTAAAAGGTGATATGCAGAATATCCTGCGCCTTCAGCGCAAAGGAAAGCGTCAGCGTGTCGCTCTCCTCTGCGAGAACGGGAGAAAATTCCAAAAGAGCGCCCAGAACCGCATCGCGAGCGCCGTATTCCGAGGCGCGGAGCGTCACGCTTGCGTTTCCGTCCGTATCGGAAATGTTGATTACGAAAAGATGCGTTTTTTCCGCATCATCCCGCCATCCGCCTGCAACGACGGTGGGGATAACGAGATCCTCGCCGCCCCACATATGCGGCGTGGAGGTATGCGTGGGAAGGTCGGTTTCCACAATCGGGGGGCGAAGCATCGAGCCCGTGATAAAGAGCCTGCTTTGCTCGTAGCGCAGATGTGCCATACGGTAAAGGAAGGGGAAGACCTCCTCCTTTTTCTGCACATCGTGGTTGATCCAGCCGAGCTGCTGTCCCTGAACGAAGGATTTTGCGAAGGTATAGCGCGTGTAAACGAGATCCTTCTTTCTCCAGCCGTTCACAACGCGGCCGATCATCGTGATATATCTTGAATAGATGGCAGGGAAGGCGGGAACCTCGCCGTTTTCGCCCCAATGCCATGTGAGGTATCCGTCAAAGCAGTCCATATAGGGCTCGGCGTTGCATTCCGTGAAGGAGAATTTCATCGGATCCTTTTCGCTGCGGATGCGGCGGAAGAGTGCGCGCGTGCCCTCAATCCAGGCACCGCTGTTTCCGGGCGCGTGGCTATGCGTGGGATCGGCGCAGGGGCGAGCGCCCATTGCGGCCGTCTGGTCGTAATAAATACCGTCCACCGAAAGCTCGTCCTCGATTCGCTCCGAAAGGCGGGAGATCATCCGATGCCAAACGGGGGAGGAGGGGCAAACGGCGATCAGATTCGTCTTTTGTCCGTCGGGCTTGATCTGGGGATAAACCTCAATATAAAGATTGCCGTCCTTATCCTTGGCGGCCTCCTTGTAGCCGCAGACCTCAAAGCTTTCCTCAGGCGTGGGCGCTTGGTCTCGGGATTCCCAGGAGGATGCATTGATATAGGGCGCAATATAAATGCCCGCCTTCCGCACCTTTTCAACGCCGGCCTTGAAATCGTCCTTTGCGGGAAGAAAATGCGGATAATCGATGTTGAAGGCGTTCTTGTGCCAGTTGTAAATATGGTAGCCAACGGGAAGACCGAGCTTTTCCTTCAAGGCGATCGCCTCGCGCCACCAAGCATCCCTGTCGGATTTGTCCGCATGGCGCAGCGTTTCGGGCATATTGTCGCCCTGCTCGGGAATGTTAAGCATAAAATCCATAATCCAGAAGGGGATTTCCTTGAAATAATCGGGCGAGTCGGGGCGGCCGTATGCGCCGATTTTCGGAAGCCAATCTGCCGTTTTCGCAAATTCGGCATAGCGCATCGCGCAGTCAAACCAGTCGCCCTTGATGTATTCCCAGGTAACGCCGCCACGCAGAGAAAAGGAGTTTGCGCCAAGGTTCATCCCCTCGGCAGGATAGGAAACCGCAAGCTCGCATTTTCCCTCCGAGGAAACGAGGCTATAATATTTCGTGCGCGCCTCGCGGTCGTGGTGGCCGATATAGAGCGCATCCCCGTCGGCAAGGACGGCCATATACTGCATACAGAATCTGGAGGAGGGATACATCCAGGAGAAGTTTTTATCGCCGTGTCTGAAATCCTTGATCACCTTACCCGGGCCGCTGGAAAGGAAAAGATCGAAAATATCGTTTTCCACGGCAGGCTTCGGATAGGAAACCTCCATCACGCAAAGACGCGGATCGAGGTTCGAAACGCTCGTCTCAAAGGTAACGCCGCTTTCGGTGATATTCGCAAAAAGGGAAACGGCAATATCCGCGCCGCAGTCGGGGCGGCGGAAAAAGAAGCGCACCTGCGCCTTGGTCTCGGTGACGGTGGCCTCAGCCCAGCCCGCATCAGAGGTGAGCACGCGCTCCTCCTTCGCGGAAAGATCGCGCAGAGTGAGCGTAAAAAGCGGCGCCGCACCAAGGGTGATCGCGCCGAAGGCGCCCTCCTTGATCCGGAATCCCCCTTCTGTTTTTTCAAAGGAAAGCATAAAGCGCTCTCGCTTCACCGTAGAGATCATAGCGGTTCTCCTTTTTTTATTTTTTATGCTTTCATTTTATAACATTTCTTTCCTGAAGTCAAGCAATTCTCCGTTGTTTTTTGAAAAGAAGAGCAACGGGGCGTAGAGTTTTTTCGCTTTATAAAGCCGTGCGCTCCCGTTTTTTTCGGAATGCACTTTTTTTTGATTTTTTTGCAAAATACTTATTCCATTTTTGTCTGCGTTGTGGTATACTGTGCTTGATAAACGAAAAAAATACACGAAAGGGATTCGATATGAAGCTTTCGCTTTGGAAAATAAACGGTAGCACCTATCAGATCAGAGAAGGAAATGAGAGCCGCTCGATGCTCTCAAGATACGGCATCCTGAAGGGAGAGAGCATCCCTGCTGAAAATAGCGAGGTCTGCTCCCTGTGCGAAGGGGAGATATCCTTCCTTGCCAAAAGAGCGGTATCGCTTTCCGTTCGCGCGTATGGCGAGCGTTATACGGTATCGATACCGCTCTCGGAAAAGGAATCGTTTTATGGTCTTGGCGATTCCTCGCGCGATGGGATTCAGCTTCGCGGCAAGGAGATCACGCTCTGGAAATCCAATGTAAAATGCTATGGCCCGATGCCCCTGCTCCTTTCGAGCGACGGATGGGCGATTTTGGTGAACACAACCTATAAAACCGCCTTCGATATTGGAAAAACAGAGAAAAACAAGCTCGTCATCAAGGTCTATGGCGGGCAGATCGATCTCTACCTTTTCAGAGCGGAAAGCCTCCTCGGCCTCGTGCGCGAGATCACGCGCATCACGGGCCGCCCGATGATGCTCCCGAAGTTTGGCTACGGTCTCACCGTTGTAAACAACGAGGATATTTCCATCCCCCAGCTTCTTGAATATACGCGCCTTTACAGAGAGCAGAATATCCCCTGCGATATTATGGGGCTTGAGCCATCCTGGATGCAGAAGCATTATGATTTCTCGGTTGATAAATGGTGGAATAAGGATAAGTTTTACGTTCCGTATTGGATGCCGAAAAACACCGCAGGTGCAGGTACCTTCTTCCATCCGATGCGCTGTATGGGAATGCAGATGTCGCTCTGGCTCTGCGAGGATTACGATCTGATCTATCACGAGGAGGGAATTCTTCCCACCGAAAAGGACGAGAGCGGATTCCCCGAGGGCGCGGAAATTGAGGACGAGCACCTCAGAGAGGCAACCGCCTATCAGGATAAGATCACGAAGATCGGTGAGAGCTGGTTTGAGCATCTTAAAAAGTTCGTGGATAGCTGTGCCGCAGGCTTCAAGCTCGATGCCTCCAATCAGGTGTTTGCACATCCCGACCGTCTCTGGGGCGGAAAATTCCATGATGACGAGGTGCATAATGTCTACCCCGTGATTCTTGCAAAGCAGATGTTTGAGGGCTATAAGGCGCACACGGGCAGAAGAATTATGACGAATACCTCCTGCGCCTATGTCGGAACGCAGCAGTATGCCGCCACTTGGGCGGGCGATACGGGCGGCGGCGCAAAAACGCTGATCTCCATTATGAACTACGCTATGTGCGGCCATTCCAATACCTCCTGCGATATGGCAACCTCCGATCCCTATTCCATCCATTATTGCTTCCTCTCCCCTTGGGCACAGCAGAATTTCTGGAACTCCTGGAATTATCCCTTCTATCTCGATGAAGAGCTGAAATCGCGCTTTGTTTTCTATGACCGTCTCCGTTCCTCGCTTTTCCCGTATATCTATCACGCCGCACATCAGGCCAATGCCGAGGGCATTCCGATGCTCCGACCTCTGCCTCTCGTATATGAGGGCGAGGGATATGATAATATCAATAACGCGTATATGCTCGGCGACGATCTCTTTGTCGGCGCCTTTGATATGCATTTTTCGCTCCCGAAGGGCGAATGGATCGATTATTTCACAGGCGCGCTCTACGAAGGCGGCAAGGAAATGGATTACGAGCCGCAGGGACTTGCCTCGGGCGCCCTCTTCGTGAAAAACGGTGCCGTCCTCGTAACGATGAAGCCCCAGAAATATATCCTTGAAAAGGATCATGAATACATCGTCAATCTCTATCCCGCCGCCGCCACGGGAAAAACCGCGATCTATGAGGACGATGGCTTCACCTTCGATTATGAAAACGGTGGCTTTGCCAAAACCGAAATCACCTCAAGTGGCATAAGAAACGGCCGCCTCACCCTCACGGTAGGCAAGCGCGAGGGCGATTTTGCGGGCAGACCCGAGAATGGTCATAATCTGCGCCAAAACTCGATTCCAGAGATCAAAGGCATTCGTCCCCTCTCGGATCTGAAGGTCGTCATCCGCGGAAAAACGCCGAAGTCCGTCACTCTCGCCGGAGAGAGGATTTTCTTCGAAATCGATGGAAAGGACGCAACCTTCACCGTCTCCGCCGACCTGCGTGAAACCGCACCCCTCGCCTATACCATCGAATTTTGACAATCAATATTTACAAAATAAAGAAAAATCACCGCCGAGCAGATCAAATTCCGCTCGGCGGTGTTCTTTAATATCGTTTTCACGCGATAGCCGTATGATCTTTGTCAGCCCCAACCCGTTCGAATCCCCTCAAATGCCAAGAAAAAAAGCCACCCGTGAGGGGTGAGGGAGGGGTATTCGCTTCGCGAAAATCTATCGCCTTGCCGCTTACAAGCAAGCTTGACGCGCTCTGCGGCTCAAAACCGAACCCTGCGACATTCGTCGCAGGGCAAGAATCCTCTCCCTTAACGCAAAAAAAGAACCACCCGTGAGGGGTGGTTCTTTTTTTGGCGCAGAGGGAGGGATTCGAACCCTCGTGTGCTTTTGGCACAAACTGATTTCGAGTCAGCCCCGTTATGACCGCTTCGATACCTCTGCAAATATACGGTTACCGCAGTTATCTGCGCAACAATAGTATTATACCACAAAGATACGAAGAATGCAAGGGCTTTTTGAAAAAAAGTGTGAAAAGTCGAGGGCGCGTTTCTTATTTTTTCAGTTCTGCGCGTGTGTCGCAGTAAATGCAACGGTAAATGTTGTTTTCCTTGTCCGTAAGCTTGAAGATATGCTTGATATCCTGCTCGGTCGAGGTGATGCAACGGGGATTGTGGCAAACGAAATCCTGGGTTACGGGAGCATCAATATGCTCGCCCAAGCGTTGGATTTTTCCGTCCGCCTCGGAAAGAAGCTTCAGGATCAATGCCATGCGGATATATTTTCCGTACTTCGCCTGGCGGAAATAAGCAGCGCGCGGATCAGCGTCCACCGCGGTGGAGATCTCGTTCACGCGGGGCAGGGGATGCATAACGACGAGATCCTTCTTGGCCATAGCCATCTTCTCGGTCGTCAGCACATAGCTGTCCTTCAGGCGCAGATATTCGTCCTCAAGAAGGAATCTTTCTCTCTGAATACGCGTCATATAGAGAATATCAAGCTCGCCGATCACATCATCAAGAGAGGTTGCCTCCACGAAGGAAACGCCCTTGTCAATGATATAAGGGTATTTCACATAGCTCGGATCGCGAAGCTCCTCTGGAGAGATAAGAACGAACTTGTGGCCCGCATTGCGCGAGAGCGCCGCGATCAGGGAGTGAACGGTGCGTCCGAATTTGAGATCGCCGCAAAGGCCGACGGTCAGATTTTCAAGCCTTCCGTGCTCTCGCTCGATGGTGAGCAGGTCGGTAAGCGTCTGGGTGGGGTGGTGGTGACCGCCGTCGCCCGCATTGATGATCGGCACATCGGCTGTCGTGGTGGCGATCAGGGGTGCACCTTCCTTGGGATGGCGCATAGCAATGATGTCAGCATAGCCGCTGACAATCGCCGCCGTATCGGCAACGCTTTCGCCCTTGCTGGCAGAGCTGGAGGACGCCTCGGAGAAGCCGAGAACGTTGCCGCCAAGCTCCATCATAGCCGCCTCAAAGGAAAGGCGCGTGCGCGTGGAGGGCTCAAAGAAGAGAGTGGCAAGCTTCTTATAGCGGCAAGCCTCTCTGTATTTTTCGGGATAGGCGATAATATCGTTTGCGGTGGCGATCAGCTCCTCGATCTCCGCAACGGTAAGGTCAAGAATGTCTAAAAGGTGTCGCATCACTTCGCCTCCGCCGTAATCCAGCTTTCATCGGAAGGATTGTTGCGGAAAGCGATGAGCTTTGCAATATCGCTCTCTGCGATATAGTTTTCTTCTGCGGCGATCTTGGCAATGCAGTCAAAATTCGTGAGGCTCACATTCTTCACCTCGGCGGCGGCAAGTCTTTCGATGCCCTTCTTCATACCGTAGGTGAAGATGGAAACGATGCCGAGCACCTCGGCGCCTGCCTCGCGAAGCACGTTCACAACCTCGATCACGCTGCCGCCCGTGGAAATCAGATCCTCAACGACAACGACCTTCTGGCCGGGAAGAAGCTTACCCTCGATCTGGTTGCCGCGTCCGTGATCCTTTGCACCGGAGCGCACGTAGCCCATAGGAAGCCCCATCAGATGTGCGGTGATGGCGGCGTGTGCAATACCTGCGGTGGAGGTACCCATCAGCACCTCTGCCTCGGGATACTCGCGCTTGATGGTCTCAGCCAGCGCGGTCTCAACGTCGGTGCGCACCTCGGGGGCGGTCAGCGTCAGACGGTTATCGCAGTAAACGGGGCTCTTGATGCCGCTTGCCCAGGTGAAGGGCTCTGCGGGGCGGAAGAATACCGCACGGATGGACAAAAGATCCTTGGCAATCTGTCTTTCGATAGCAGTCATTTTTATATCTCCTTTTTAATCACAAAATTCAGCAACGCATCTCTCGTATGCGCTCACGGGATCCTCGGCGGCAGTAATCGGGCGGCCGACAACGATATAGTCGGAGCCGATCTCCTTAGCCTTTGCAGGGGTGGTAACGCGAACCTGGTCGCCAATATCACCGTCAGCGAAGCGAACGCCGGGCGTAACGGTCAAAAATTCCTTGCCGCAGCTTGCGTGAACGGTGCCGGCCTCAAGGGGAGAGCAAACAACGCCGTCAAGCCCTGCCTTCTTGGCGCAGGATGCATAGTGAAGAACGACCTGATCCAGAGGCTTCTCGATCAGAAGATCGCTTTCCATTCTTTCCTGACTCGTGGAGGTCAGCTGCGTCACGGCAATGAGAAGCGGACGCGTGCCGTCGGGGCGGCGAAGACCCTCAATTGCGGCCTCCATCATTGCAACGGTGCCGGATGCGTGCAGATTGCACATATCCACGTCGAGAGAGGAGAGCACGTGCATTGCCTTCTTCACGGTGTTGGGGATGTCGTGAAGCTTCAGATCGAGGAAGATCTTGTGGCCTCTTTTCTTGATTTCGTGAACGATCTCGGGGCCTGCCGCATAGAAAAGCTCCATACCGATCTTCACATAGGGCTTTCTGCCCTGAAATTTGTCGAGGAAGGAGAGAACCTCCTCCTTGCTTGCAAAATCACACGCGATAATGACGTCCTTACCCACGGTGGGCACCTCCTATAATAGATTCTAAATTATCGATTCCGTATTTTTCCATCACGGCGGGAAGCGCTTCCACGATTTCCTTCGCCGCAAAGGGGTTCACGAGGTTTTGCGCGCCGATCTGAACGGCGCTTGCACCTGCCAGCATCATTTCGATCACGTCCTCTGCGCTCGTAACGCCGCCCATACCGATGATCGGGATCTTCACCGCATCGTAAACCTGGTAGATCATTCTGAGCGCAACGGGGAAGATCGCAGGGCCGGAGAAGCCACCCATCTTGTTTGCAATGATCGGCTTCTTTTTCTTGAGATCGATTCGCATTCCGAGAAGCGTGTTGATCATACTGATTCCGTCCGCACCTGCATCCTCGCAGGCCTTTGCGATGGAAACGATATCGGTCACGTTCGGCGTAAGCTTGATATAAACGGGCTTCGTCGTCACGGCCTTCACGCGGCGCGTAACCTCTGCGGCAGTTTCTGCCGAGGTGCCGAATCCCATTCCGCCGCCGTGCACATTGGGGCAGGAAATGTTGATCTCCAGAAGGCCAACACCCTCTTCCTTGTCAAGAAGCGCGGCCACCTCGGTGTATTCCTCGAAGGTGAAGCCGCCGATATTGGCGATCACGGGCTTGCGGAATACGCGGCGCAGCTTCGGAAGCTCCTCGGAAATCACCTTCTCAACGCCGGGATTCTGAAGACCGACGCTGTTGATCATTCCCATAGGGCACTCCGCAATGCGGGGTGTGGGGTTGCCGAAGCGGGGATCCTTGGTCGTTCCCTTGAAGGAGAAGGAGCCAAGGCAGTTGATATCGTAAAGCTCGGCAAATTCATAGCCGTAGCCAAAGGTACCGCTGGCGCAAAGCACGGGGTTGTCAAGCGTCAGCCCGGAGAGAGTCACCTTCGTATTCACCATAAGATCTCCTCCTTTTCCATAACGGGGCCTTCCTTGCAGATGCGCTTATAGCCGGTCAGCGTCTTGCAGGAGCATCCCATACAAGCGCCGAAGCCACAGCCCATTCTTTCCTCAAAGCTCATCTGTCCGCTCGTTTTTGCGGCCTTATGAATGGCCTTGAGCATCGGCTCGGGACCGCAGGTATAGAAGTAAGAATAGGAAAGCTCTGCCATCGCGTCGGTAACGAAGCCCTTAATGCCGTAAGATCCGTCCGCCGTGGTAACGAGAACTCTTGCGCCCAGCGCCTTGAATTCCTCTTCGTAGAAAACATCGCATTTCGAATTAAAGCCGAGAATCACGGTCGGCGTCTTTCCCTCTGCCAAAAGAAGCTTGCAAAGCTTATAGAGAGGAGGAACGCCAACGCCGCCGCCAAGAAGCAGAGGCGCGTCTCCGCTTTTGGAAATATCGTATCCGTTGCCGAGGCCAACGAGAAGATCAAGCTCCGTTCCGTTTTCCGTTTTTGCGAGCCTTTCCGTGCCTGCGCCAACGATTTTGTAAATTAAAGTGAGCGTTTCGTCGTCATAATCACAAACCGAGATGGGTCTGCGCAAAAAGAGACCGTCGATTTTTATGTTGACGAAGCCGCCGCTTCCTTTGATCGCAGAGGTATCACCGCCAAGAACCATCTTAACGACGTCCTTGGCGATTTTTTCCTGCGAAAGGATCTTAAAAAATTCTTGCTTCAAGTTTCTTCTCCTTATGCGTCAATGGTCGAGATGCAAAGCGTGGTCTCCTCGAGAACGTCAAGCAGGGTGGAAACCGTATCCAAAGAGGTGAAGATGTTTGCATTGTTCTCGGTTGCAAGACGGCGGATCTGCGATCCGTCCTTTTCCGTGTGGCCGGAGTTGCCGATTTCGCTGGTATTGATGATGTAGGCGATATAGCCCTTGCGGATCGCCTCGGGAATCTCCTCACATCCGTCGCTGATCTTGCCGAGAATGTGGGTGCGGATGCCGTTCTTCTTCAGAAATTCGCCCGTTCCCTTGGTTGCCTGAATGTTGAAGCCGAGGTTGTAGAAGCGGCGGATCAGAGGAAGCGCCTCGTCCTTATCGCTGTCTGCCACGGTAACGAGCACCGTGCCGTAGTTCTGAAGCTTCATACCCGAAGCCTGTAATGCCTTATACATTGCGCGGTTGCGCTTATCGTCGTAGCCGATGGCCTCACCCGTGGACTTCATTTCGGGAGAAAGGTATGCGTCAAGTCCTGCAAGCTTGTTGAAGGAGAAGACGGGAACCTTTACGTACCAGCGCTTCTTTTCATCGGGATAAATATCGAAAATTCCAAGCTCCTTGAGGCTCTTGCCGAGAATAACCTCAGTAGCAAGGTCTGCAAGGCTGTATCCGGTTGCCTTCGAAAGGAAGGGAACAGTACGCGAGGAGCGGGGGTTTACCTCAATGATGTAAACGTTATCGTTTTTGTCAACGATAAACTGAATGTTGTAAAGACCCACGATGCCGATGCCAAGGCCGAGTGCCTTCGCATATTGCAGGATCGTGCCCTTCACCTTGTCGGAGATGGAGAAGGGGGGATAAACGCTGATGGAGTCACCCGAGTGGATACCCGTTCTCTCAACGAGCTCCATAATACCGGGAACGAAAACGTTTCTTCCGTCGCAGATCGCGTCAACCTCAACCTCCTTGCCGACGATGTATTTGTCAACAAGCACAGGCTTGTCCTCGTCGATCTCAACGGCGGTCTTGAGATAGTGGCGAAGCTGCTGCTCGTCGCCAACGATCTGCATAGCGCGGCCGCCAAGCACGAAGCTGGGGCGCACGAGAACGGGATAGCCGATGCGCTTTGCGGCGGCAACGCCGTCCTCAATCTTGGTAACGGCACAGCCCTCGGGCTGAGGAATGCCGAGACCGCGAAGGATTTTTTCAAAGGAATCGCGGTTTTCTGCGCGCTCGATGGCATCGCAATCCGTTCCGATGATCTTAACGCCGTGGCGCATCAGGGGCTCTGCAAGGTTGATCGCCGTCTGTCCGCCAAGGGAGGCAACAACGCCCTCGGGCTTCTCAAACTCGATGATATTCATTACATCCTCGGGCGTGAGAGGCTCGAAATAAAGCTTGTCTGCCGTGGTATAGTCGGTGGAAACCGTCTCGGGGTTATTGTTGATGATGATTGCCTCGTAGCCGGACTTCTTGATGGTCTGCACGGCGTGCACGGTCGAATAGTCAAATTCAACGCCCTGACCGATACGGATCGGGCCTGCACCGAGAACGACGATCTTCTTCTTATCCGTCAGCTTGGATGCGTTCTCGCCCGTGTAAGAGGAGTAGAAGTAAGGAATGTATGCGCCCGTATGGCAGGTATCAACCATCTTGAATACGGGGAAGAGCTTATGCTCCTTACGGAAATTGAAGACCTCCATTTCCGCGCACTTCCACATTCTTGCAACATACTTGTCCGAGAAGCCCATCTTCTTGGCGGCCGTCAGCGTCTCAAGCGAGAAGGCGTTTGCCTTCAGGGTCTCTTCCATATCCACGATGTTCTTGATGGCCTGCAGGAAGAAGGGGGTGATCTTGGTAATCTCGTGGATTTCCTCCACGGTCGCACCTCTGTAAATCAGCTCTGCGATGGCAAAGATATTGTCGTCGCGGAACTCGGAGATGTACTTCTTGATGTCCGCATCGGACATATCGTCAAACTTGTGGTGATAGATGTGGTGAACGCCAACCTCCAGCGAGCGGATGCCCTTCAGAAGGCATTCCTCGAGATTGGAGCCGATGCCCATAACCTCGCCCGTTGCCTTCATCTGCGTTCCGAGATGGTTGGAGGCGGTGGTGAACTTATCGAAGGGGAAGCGGGGAAGCTTCGCGATCACATAGTCAAGCTGAGGCTCAAAGGCCGCATTGGTGTTTGCGATCTTGATGTCCTCAAGAAGCATACCAACGGCGATCTTCGCGGTAACGCGCGCGATGGGATAGCCCGATGCCTTGGATGCAAGCGCGGAGGAGCGGGAAACGCGGGGATTTACCTCGATAAGATAATATTGGCTGGAATGAGGATCCAAAGCAAACTGCACGTTGCAGCCGCCCTCGATCTTCAGCTCACGAATGATCTTGATAGCGGAATCGTTGAGCATCTTTCTGTCCGCATCGGAGAGTGTCATAATGGGGGCAACAACGAGGGAGTCACCCGTGTGAACGCCGACGGGGTCAATGTTTTCCATACCGCAAATGGTGATCGCGTGGTCAGCGGAGTCGCGCATAACCTCAAATTCGATCTCCTTATAGCCCTTCACGCTCTTTTCGATCAGTACCTGATGCACGGGGGAAAGCTTGAATGCGTTCGTTCCGATGGTAACGAGCTCCTCCTCGTTGTAAGCAAAGCCGCCGCCCGTTCCTCCAAGGGTGAATGCGGGGCGAAGCACAACGGGGTAGCCGATGCGTTTTGCGGCTTCCTTAGCCTCTTCGAGAGAATACGTGATCTCGGAGGGGATAACGGGCTCGCCGATGGATTGGCAAAGCTCCTTGAAAAGCTCTCTGTCCTCGGCTCTCTCAATGCTCTCACTGCTCGTGCCGAGAAGCTCAACGCCGCATTCCGCAAGAATGCCCTTCTTCTCCAGCTGCATAGCAAGGTTCAGTCCGGTCTGTCCGCCGATACCCGGAACGATGGCGTCGGGGCGCTCGAAGCGGAGGATCTTGGCAACGTATTCCAGCGTCAAGGGCTCCATATAAACCTTGTCCGCAATGGTCGTGTCGGTCATAATGGTGGCAGGGTTGGAGTTCACGAGCACAACCTCGTAGCCCTCCTCCTTCAGCGCAAGGCAGGCCTGCGTGCCGGCATAGTCGAATTCTGCGGCCTGGCCGATAATGATGGGGCCCGAGCCGATGATCAGGATCTTCTTTAAATCTGTTCTTTTAGCCATTGTATTTATCCTCCGTAATAAAATCAAGGTTGTTGTAAGCGATGCGCCCGTCAATCATCGTGAGCAGGCATTTTCCGAAAACGCGCTTGCCCTTAAAGGGGGTTGCCCGTCCGAGCGAAAGAAATTTCTCGGGATCGATCTCGTATTCGCTCTCCAAATCAAAAACGCAGTATTCATCGGTGAAGGGAAGAGAGAATCTCTCTCTGGGGCGCACGGTCAGCGCATCGAGCACGCGCTCGATTGAAACCCGCCCGGGCTTCACAAGATAGGTATAAAGGCAGGCAAAGGCCGTCTCGATGCCAACGATGCCCATCAGGCTCTTTTCAAGCCCCCGTCCCTTTTCCTCGGCGGAATGGGGCGCGTGGTCGGTTGCGATCATATCGATCGTTCCGTCGATCAGTCCCTCCACGAGAGCCTCGCGATCCTCGGGGGAGCGCAGGGGGGGATTCATCTTGAAGCGCCCGTCCTCAAGAAGACAGGAGTCATCAAGGATCAGGTAGTGCGGCGCGGTCTCGCAGGTAACGTCAAGGCCCTCCGCCTTCGCCGCGCGGATCAGCGCAACGCTTTCCTTCGTGGAAATATGGCAAACGTGGTAGGCGCATCCCGTCTCGCGCACGAGCGCAAGATCGCGCTCGATCTGCCCCCATTCGCTTGCGGAGCAAATACCGCGGTGTCCGTGCGTCTTGGCGTATTCTCCGTCGTGGATATATCCGCCGAAAAGAAGGGAATTGTCCTCGCAATGGGCAACGATGATCTTGCCGAGGCTCTTTGCCTTCAGCATCGCGGCGCGCATCATATCCTCGCTCTGAACGCCGCGCCCATCGTCGGAATAACCCGCAACGAAGGGAGCTATCGCTTCCATATCCGAGAGCGCCTCGCCCTTTTGCTCCTTGGTGATCGAGCCGTAGGGGTGAACGTAGATCACGGCCTTTTTCTCAATCGCCTCGCGCTGAACGCCGAGATTCTCAAGCGTATCGGGCACGGGGGAGAGATTGGGCATACTCATCACGCGTGTGTATCCGCCGGCCGCGCAAGCCTTCGTGCCGCTCTCCATCGTCTCTTTATAAAAATAACCCGGCTCTCGAAGATGTACGTGAACATCAACAAAACCGGGAAAAACAGCAAATTTTGAAAAAGAGGAACGAAGATCGGAAACGGAAATAGCGGTGGCGGAGGAAAGAGAATGAAGCATATTTTCGCGCATCATCTGTTCGGTGGGAAAATACATAGCGGCTCTCCTTTCACATCCTAATTATTATCTTTAATATAATACCATAATTATAAGAAAAAGTCAAGTCAAAAATTCGATTTTTGTCGTAGGAAAATGAAACGGAAGGAGAGCCTCGGTATGTGCAAACTACACAAAGACGGTTCTCGCCTGCGCAGGCATGAATTTTTATATCCCTTGCAGCTTTTTCGCGGCCTCGCGCGTAAGCGCCGCCTTCTCGGGAATGTTGAGCTTCGTATCCTCCGAAAACCAGTTCGCAAAGTCGCCGTATTCCGCAATTTTTCTCTCGCAAAGGTATCCGTCAATGGCCGAAAGCGCCTCGGAAAGCGCCGATGCGGCCTTCGCCCGATCCCCAAGATCCAGCGCGCGCTTTGCCTCGAAAACGCGGATGAACCAAAGGTAAAGGCTATGCAGAGTTTTTGCGTGGAGCCACCAGCGCGTGCGTGCAAGGTGCGAAGATCCGCCGTCAAGGTTCTCGGCAAGGGCGGAAAAATCCTCGCAAAGCGCGCGAAAGATCGGCTCAGCTCCCAAAAGCGCAAGATAAAGCTTTTCGCAGAAGCCGTCCTCAAGCGGAGCCTTCAGATCTCTTAAAAGCACCTCGCCGCGCGAAGAAATAAGTCCGTCCTTGATCACGAAGTTTTTCACCTCGCCGCTGTCCTCGCCGTAATTATAGTTGAAGTATTTTGCGTGCACGTTGGAAAGCTCGCTTGTCGGAAGTGTTGGCAGGGAATCAAAGTAGCGGCGGATGAGTGCCTCGGCGCGCGCGGCCTCCTTGCCGAAATGCGCACCGCAGTAGCGCTCGGTGAAATCCTTCGCTCCGTCAACCCTCCAAAGCAGGGAAGCGGCATAGGAAAGCTCAAAGGTGAATTCGCGCAGATTGGATGCGTTTAAGATCAGATACGCGCGGTCGCCGCGCCCGTATGCTCTGCTTATATTGTAGAAAATCTTGTCAACGCCCGTTTGCGGCGCAAGATGCGGCCCGATGTCGAAATATTGCAGATGATAATAAATGCCGTATTTTCTTTCCTCAACGCGCAAAACGCGGTCGTAATCCGCGCCGAACATCTGGTTTGGCCCATTGTCCGAAAAAACGAGGCAAACGCTCGGATCGATCGAGAGATAGCCGCGCTCAGCAAGCGCGGAGCCCTCCATCCAGAGCGTGGAGGTGAAGTGCCTTGCACGTCCCTTCGTCTCGGAAAGAACGATCGCTCTTTGTCTTTCAATCGCGTTGGAGATGAATTTTCCGTATGCGCAAAGCTCCTGCTCCGTTGGCTTTTCCTCCTCCCAAACGGGGCGATCCGCTTTGCCGCGAAGCCCAAGCTGCCAGACAACGCGCTCGTAGCCTGCCCATTTTTTCGTGTAAGCGCGCCAAGCCTCCTCCAAAAGCGCAGGAAAATGCAGATAGGAATACTCACCCTGCCTTCCGTATTTTTTGCAGTAGTTTTCCAGCGTGAAATGCGAAACGCCGAGCGGCTCGATATGGTGCTGTGAAAGATAAATGCCGCGCCGTGCCACGCGGTCGGCAAGAAGCTTTTCCGCGGGATTGTCAATATCGAGAAACGAAGCCGGGATCACGAGATTCATCTGCAGCCTCAATGCGGTTTCCGTGATCCTGTCGATCACCTCGGCGGCAACGGTCGATTGATACCAAGGATAGTCCATATTCCGCCGCCCGTCGCTCTTTTTCCAGCCCGTGAGAAGGTCCTCGTCGTTGATAAAAATGCCGCGGAATCCAAAGTCCGTGCCTTTTTCAGAGATTTCGGTGTCCGAAATTTCAATTTTTTCCTTCCTTTCAATCGGAAAATCGTCGAAAAGATAGCAGGGAGAAATGCCGAGCATTTCCCTCGAAACCGTGTAGATGGCCCACATCGTTCCGAAATAGGTCGGCGCGCTGATGCGCAGAATGCTCCCCTCGGCGCGGATGCAGAAGGATTCATCCTCGATCGGATCCTCAATGCGCGCATCGTTTTCCTCGATCACGATGCAGGAGAGCTCCTCCGTATCGGTCAGCCTCGGCGTATGCGATACGGTGCTCACGCGCGAAAAATCCGCCCGCAGATCCTCGATCGCTAAGCGTATATAGGGATTTTTGTTCTTTAAAAGAATCGGCACGCAGCCCTTCGTATCGAAAAGAAGCATTTTTCCTTCTCCTTTTTCTCTTATACGAGTATTGTACTATGAAACCCGCCCCTTGTCAAGGTTAGAGGGAAAAGACGTAAAAATACGGCAGAAAAGTAAAAATTCCCGAAGCGAACGAGCCGCCGCGGGAATTTTTTCTTTATTTTTTTAGAAAAATCACGCTTCAAGAAGCAAAAGCACAGCCTCTGCCGGCCGAAGGAGAATTTTCTCGCCCTCGGCGTCTTTTCCGAGTACCTTCGCTCTTGCGGAAAGATCTTCTATGGAAAAATCTATATCCGCAACGGGGGAGTAGATAAAAAGTCTAGTTTTAACTTGCATTTTGTCGGAAGAAAAAACTGCATAAAAAAGCACCCCGCCTATACAATTTTCACAAAAGCACAGGCAGGGGTGGCATCAAGCCTCGGTTTTAGAAACGAGAACAAGATAGGTCGCATTCGAGGTCAGCAAAAGAGGGATCTCTGTGCTGCTTTCGCAAACGTATTCCGAGCTCGGCTTCATCCTGCCTTCCTCGCGCAGCAGGTGAATGCATTCCTCGGTCATCTCGGTGATCCCCATTTTCTTATAAAGAGCATAAGGGTTCGTCGTTTCTCCGTCGATGCAAAAAACGGTCACGCGCTTGCCCGTGATATCCTCCGCAAAGCTGAGCTGCTCGGTGATCGCGGGAAGCGTTCTTTCGTGATTGTTTTCGCAATAGGTCAAAAGCACCGCATAGTTGCCGCAATCATTTTTCGTTGCCACCGCGTAAATGCTTTCGTTATCCGTTTTGTAAGGTAGCAGCCCCTCGTAGAGTCTCGATGCCATGATAAAAGCGTTGTAGATCGGCTTTTTGAAGAAATTCAGCGTGAAGAAATTACGGAAGCCCGAGAAATCCGAGGTCATCTCATGCTGTCCCGAAAGGCAGAGCATCAGCCTTGAAATATTCTTCCTTTCGCGGATCAATGTGTGGATCAGCCGCACGTAATAGGAGGCAAAAAGCTCGGTCTCCCTCTCAATGAAAACGGGACATTCCTCCACGTTGTAAAAGCCTGCGCATGCCATCCCCCATTCGTCGACCACGATCTCGGTGTCCTCAAAGCCGTTCTTTCTGAGGATTTCCTCATATTTATAATGCACATCCATCCAGTTGTCGGTGCAAAAGCCGCGGTGCTGTGCATTCTTGGGATCGGTTTTTGCATAGTTGTGAAGCGCAATATAATCCAGTCGCAATCCTTTTTCCTTCACGCCCTTCAGAAAGAGGTCCAGAAAGCACTCGTTGCTCGCAAGCGCAGGTCCTCCGAGGCAAAGGTGGTCGGAGCATCTCGTCGCCCCCTTAACGAAGCCTTCGTATAGCTTCAGATATTCCTTTGCGCGTATCCCGTCCTCCCCCTTGGGAAGATCTCCGAGAAAGAAGGACTTGTGGTCCGGCTCGTTGTAGCAATGTAGATGCCATTTGGAAACTCGCTCGATCCCGTAGCGCTCCACGATATGCTTTGTGTATTCGTAGCAGATCTCTTCCCAGAGCGCGTAGTCCTTCGGCCTTGCATTGTATAGGAGCTTGCCCTTATAGCGTAGCTTCCCCTTGCTGACGCTGGCGGTCAGGGAATCGTCGGAGGAGAGCAACTTTGGCATCATTCCGTAGGCAATGAGAATATCGTAGCCCTTTTGCACGAGATAGTCAAGCCGCATATCGCTCAAGCGGAAATCGTAGGCGATCTTGCCGTCCCCGTCCTCGTAAACGATGTCCTCAAACATCGCGTAAATACGCACGGTTTGGATCGCCCCGTCCTCCGCCATCCGATCCAGGATCCGCTTGCCCCATGGATCCTCAACCGCATCCGTGGGGTGGAAAATACAGTTATTCCAGAAGTTTTTCTGCCTTCTCTCTATTATATCCGAAATGTGTATCATACAGCTATCTCCGTTCTTTTTTGTTTCAGTATAGCACGTCTTTCGTTGTGCGGCAATACCCAAAATGATCATTTTTTAACACGATACGATCTTTTTTTTACTTGACAAGCTCTCTTTTTCGTGCTAAGATTTTTTTGAGGTGATGATGATGCAGCAGTTCCGCTTTAAAAGCTCCGTCCCCACAGTAGATAATATAGATATCTTCGGCGTGGTAAGGGATAAGGATTATAAGCATTCATTTAAAAACGGTAGGGGAAAGCACGGTTTTATATACGTAGCTCGCGGAAAAATGCGGGATGTGTTTTCGGATGGAGAAAGCGTAGAGCTTTGCGCAGGGGATCTTATGTTTATCCCGAAGGGGTGCAGATATTCCGCGCATTATCTGGAAAATGAAACGCAGATTAAAATAGTCCAATTTGATCTTTGCGCGGATGTGCTGCCTCCGTATCTTTGTGCACCGATGAAAATCGCCATACCGAGCGCAGAGGAATACGTACGTGCATTTTTTGATGCGGATATTGCCGCGGCGCAAAGCGCCTTTTATTATTCTTCTCATCTGTACGGTCTGCTTTGGTGCATGGAAAGACGTTGCTCCCCGATGCAAACAAAATATACAAAGCTCAAAAAAGCACTCTCGCATATTGCGCGGTATCCGGAGAAAAATATGCCCGTATCCTTTTATGCCGATCTCTCGGATATGAGTGAGGTGAATTTTCGGCGCCTTTTTAAAGAATACACGGGTAAAAGCCCGATTGGGTATCGCAACGCCCTTCGCCTTGAAAGCGCGCGTGCAAGATTGCAAAGCGGAGAATATAATGTCTCCGAGGCTGCCGAAAGTGTCGGATTTTCCAATCTCTCCTTTTTCACAAGGCTGTATAAAAAGCAATACGGTCACACGCCTAAAAAAGAATAAAAAGAATGCCCTCGGTCATACCGAAGGCATTCTTTTTATATGCGGTTCTGTTTTTGATCAGAAAAGTCCCGTGATCTCACCGTTTTCGTTGATATCAATCTTCTCGGCGGAGGGAACCTTGGGAAGTCCGGGCATCGTCATAATGTCACCCGTCAGGGCAACAACGAAGCCCGCACCTGCGGAAACCTTCACGCTCTTCACGGTAACGGTGAAGTCCTCGGGCGCGCAGATCTTGGTCGCATCGTCGGAGAAGCTGTACTGCGTTTTCGCCATACAAACGGGGAAGTCGCCGAAGCCCAGCTCTGCAAAGCGCGCAAGCTGCTTTTTCACGGCGGGAGGGAAGGAAACGCCCTTTCCGCGATAAACCTTCTTCACGATGGCGGCGATCTTTTCCTCAAGGGAAAGGCCGCTCTCGTAAGCAAAGGCAAAGTGTGCCTCTTCTTCCTCGCAAAGGCGAACGACCTCGCGTGCAAGCTCAATACCGCCCTTGCCGCCCTCTGCCCATACGTTGGAGAGAGCAACGTTCACGCCAAGCTTTTTGCACTCGGCAATGATCGTCTCGATTTCCTTGTCGGTATCGGTGGGGAAGCGGGTTACGGCAACAACGCAGGGAAGACCGAATACGTTCTTCACATTCTCGATGTG
>JAZTWU010000152.1:0-6282 GCA_045636085.1 Eubacteriales bacterium | reverse complement strand
AAACGAATTCAAACGGAGAAAACCGTAGGTTTTCAACCTCGATACCATTTAAATACCTATATAACAAAAGTGGAGGCACTACTTCAGTGTCTCCACTCGTTTTTTATTCGGTTATCCCTAAATGCGACAGCCCCTTCTTTTTCTTATGCGAGCACCGCCGTGCGCAGGGCGGCCTTCAATTCATCAAGGGATGCGCCCGAGAGATACGCCTTATCCGAAACAGAGATCACGGCCTTGCCGCTTTCCTCCTTAACAGGGAGCGCATTTCCGAGGAATTCATCCTGATAGGAAAGCTTTTTCGCATCCAAGGAAAGAGAAAGACTTCCCTCTCCCGTTTTATGCCAGAGCGTGGCGTACGCCTTACCCTCGTATTCGAAGGTATAAGCCGTGATGCCATCGGGCGTTTCGGCGCGATCGTACGGTACGAGCGCATAACCCGACGCAAGCTTCAGAAGCGTATGTTCCTGCTCGCGACTGCGGAGCATTGCCTTCTGCTCTGCCGTGAGATACGGACGGTATTCCTCCCAGCGGCGAACGACCTCGAAATTATCCTTCGTGCGCGGATTCTGCTCCACCTCGGGGAGATCGAGCAGGATCGTGATGGGGCAATCCCAGGAGGCGGCGCGGCTCGTTCCGAACTCATAAATGTCCGGCTCGGTCTGGACATAATACTTCCACCAGCCGAAGTTCACGCGCGTGAAGTCCTCCTGCATATGCTTGGCCTCGTGGAAGGGAAATTCAAGGATCAATTCCTTGAAGGTTTCGCAGGGGAAGATATCGAAGGCATTTCCGCCGCTGAGCCAATGCCAGCCAAAGTGCGTTTTTGCCGCACCCTCGCAATAGAGCGTCGGATGATCGAATTTCTTGATCACGCGATACTGCGCATTGGAAACGTGGTAATCGAAGGGCTCGTTTACGCCCTCGGAGCCATCCATATAGCAATATTCGAAGCCGAGGTTATAGAAATGCGCGAGCTTCTCTGCAATCTCATCCTGCAAAGAGGAATTCTGATCGAGATAAACGCTCGTTGCACCAAACTCGGAAACATCCAGCGTTCCGCCGATCTGCCCCATCGGATGCTCGGTGACATTCGTATTGAAATGGCCGCGCTTGCAGCCAAGGAAGGCGAAGGGGCGCTCAGTCGTATAGCTCTCATAGGAGATCAGCTCACCGCCAAACTGAAGCACGCGGCAATCCTCGTGCATCGGGGCATCCGCCGTGGTCTGCTCCACATAGATCACGCTATCGTCAAGGCCGAGAGGCTTTGCGAGAGTATAATTGCGGGTGAGATGCAGTCTGTGATCCGCGACGGGGGTGACATAGCGGCTCTCGATACCGATATGCGTTTGCAGAAAATGAATGCCGGGAACAAGACCCGCGTCCTTCACCTTCTTCAAAACAAGCTTCAGATCCTCGTCTCCGTTGGGATAGGAGGGATCGTAATCGTAATTTCCGCAAAAGCCGTAGCCCTTGGAGCGCGCGGTGAAGCAGGTATAATAGAAGAGGATTCCCGAAACGCCTGCGGTTTTTGCAATTTCGATGATCTTATCGATATTCGTGGGATCTGCGTGATAGGTCCAAAGGGTTGCGCGGTTCAGCCTTCCGCTACGGCGGCTTTCCACGCCGCGGGGAAGATCAAAATCCTTTTCCATCGCATCGATGGCATCCAGCATACTTTCCTTGCCCTCGGTAACGATCAGGGCGCAGGAGCAACCAACGAGCTTGATCGTGCGGATGGCATCGGCCGTCAGCGTCAGCGCGTTCTTCCCTCTTTTTTCGTGATTGATGCGGGTTTCGGGCATCGTTGCAATCACGGCCACGGCCGCGCTTTCATCCCACGTTACATTCAGCCACTCACCGAAGTTTTCCATTCTCTTCACGGGAAGAGAAACGAGGCGGAATTCGTCCACGGGGGGGATATCCATATTGAGCTTACGCGTCGTCGTTGGTCCAACGCAGAAATCCTTATCGGTGATAATAAATTCTCCGAGGCGGAAAACGACATATTCATCCTTGATATCGACCTCCACGCGTGCACCGAAGGTCACAAGGTCGAAATGCACGATCAGCGTATTTCCCTCGAGCTTTACGCTCTTTGCGGCAAAGGTCGTGCGCTTATTGGGATACATCAGCTTGATTTCGTTATTATAGGGTCTCTTCTCCGTCAGAGAAAAGATCGGTGCCTCCACACCGACATCCAGAAGCTCTCTGCCGTTTTCCTTGAGGATCAGGCTTTCGCAAACGGCGGCCTCGTTGATGCAGAGCGAGAAATGACGGTTTTCGATTACGATGCGACCATCCGCATCCGTATATATTTTCTTGCAGGACATCTTCTTCATTCCTTTCTTTTTTTACATCAGGTCTTCAAAATAGCCGTGATATTTGATTTCGACCGTGCTTTTCGGGAACAGATACTGATAAAGCTCGGTGCAATATGCATCCGTCATGGACGCGAGATAATCGATTACGATCTGGTTTGGCTCGGTTTCAAGATACGAGCCGTCCTTCGAGGAGTAATGATTGTTCATCACAAAATCGATATGATGCTTGAAGATGGGAGAGCTCTTCTTCCCCGCCTTCAGATCCGAGAGCATTTCAAGATACAGCCTTTGCATCACGGGCTTCACCGTCTCCGAAAGAACCTTCTCCACCGTATCGATCTTATAGATCTGCCGATAATTGATGCGCTTGGCCTCGCAAAGCCCTGCATAATGCTCTGCATCCATTTTGATATAGGGCTTTCCATAGCTGTTTTCGATGATATTCACCATCAGATTATTGATGATCTCGGGATTGGCGCTACCAATGGCCGATCCCTCGATATCCGTGGCGGACTCCACGAGATTGGCCTTTTGCGCATCCAAGCGGTCTCTTCCAAGGTATGCAATGATATCGCAGATACGGACGACGCACCCCTCCAGCGTTGAGGGGATAATTTTGGCTATATTTTTCTCGTCGATATAGCAATCCTCCACCATACGGTCAAATTCCGAAAAATCCGTCATCGGATGCGGGCGGTATTCACTCATTTCGAATTCGCCGTTATGCGTGATGATACCGTTGAGGGTATCCAGCGTTATATTCAGAGGAAAAATGCCGTCCAAAACACGCACGCTATGCACATTATGGTTGAAAAAGCGACCCGTTTCCGCGTGATAGATCTCGCCGATATAGCGCTCGCCTGCGTGGCCAAAGGGCGTGTGCCCGATATCGTGGCCAAGGGAGATCGCCTCGATCAGATCAAGATTCAGATTCAGCACCGAGCCGATGGAGCGCGAAAGGCGGGAAACCAACTGCACGTGCAGAGCGCGGCGCGTGATATCGTCATTCTTATAGAAGGAAAAAACCTGCGTTTTATCCGTATACCGATTGTAATACGGGCTATGCATAATCTTATCCACATCACGCAGATATGCAGGGCGCCAAACAGATTCCGAATCCAGAAAAGGATTTCGGCGCTGCGCCTGTGCGCTTTTTGCGGCAAACGCAGGGCGCGTTCCCTTCTCTATATCCTCTCTGATACGCTCGCTGATCTCGCGAGAGAGCGATTCATATTTCGGCATTTGGAAAACCTCTTTTCTCCAAGCGTTATTTCTATCCATAGTTTACCATATTTTCCTTTTGCCGTCAAGATGATTTTTTCTTGCCTTAAGTCTATTATACACGACAAAAAGACAATTTGTATTTGAAAAATCGTCTCATTTATTTGCACAATCTTACATTTATTGAAAAATGATAGAACGTATAAGGTGAAAGCGGAGGTGCTGATTTACAGCACCTCCGCACATTTTTTTCAAACTCAAAAAGATGGATAACCGATCAATAAACGCGAGCGGCACGCACGCCGTTATGAACGCCGTCCTCCACTACGACCTGCCCCGCAACGATGACATAATCAAGGCCTTCGTTTTTCAAGGTGGGGTTCAGAAAATCGGCGCGATCGATGATCGTTTCGGGATTGAAGATGCAAAGATCCGCATCCATTCCTTCCTTAATAAGGCCTTTGGTTTGAAGGCGGTATACATGGGCGGGCAAGGAGGTCATTTTACGGATCATTTCGGGCAAGGAAACAACGCCGCGCTCTCTCACATAGCGGCCGAGGGCACGGGGGAATGAGCCGCGAAGACGGGGATGGAAATGCAATCTGCTACCCGCAACGCCCGAATCCGTGCCGATCATGGCACGCGGATGCTTCATTACATACTCCACATCCTCCTCACACATAGTGAAATAGCAGGCATTTGCACTGCAATTCGTTTCACGGAGAATATTGAAGGCGGTTTCCACACGATCGGTTTCGCCGCGCATTTCGGCAATTTCATTGAGTGTTTTTCCATGGTACTCGGAATGTCCGCTTGCATAGGTTACGAACACCCAAGAATAATCGTCGCCATCAGCTGCATAACGTTCTGCCTTGATTTTATCCAGCAGCTCCCGATCCGAAAGGAGATCCGAAATCGATTTCAGCCCCTGCGGATGAAATCTCGTCGGAAGGAAGCTGGAAGAAAGCGAGGTATGCGATGCCGTATAGGGATAGACATCAAGATACACATCAAGTCCCTCGGCATTGGCAGCATCGATCATAGCAAGCGACTTTTTCACGAGTCCCCAATTCTTCTTTTTCGAGGACTTATGATGCGAGAACACCGCACGGCAGCCCGATGCGCGGATTGCAAACAAAAACTCATCCACCGCTTCAAGAAGCCCATCGCTTTCACTGCGGATATGAGAAGCCAAAAGTCCATCAAACTCCTTAACGACCTTGGCAATCTCAACGACCTCCTCTGTGGTGGCATAGCAACCGGGAACATAAAAGAGGCCGAAGGAAACGCCCATTGCGCCTGCACGCATGGCATCGCGCAAAAGTTCCTTCATTTTTTCAAGCTCCTCGGGCGAGGGGGCTCGGTTTTCATCGCCGAGAACGGCTCTGCGGAGCGTATTGAAGCCGATCAGCATCGAGGAATGAGAGCCCTGGGGGGTGCTTTTGGCTTTTTCCATATACGCACTGACGGTTTCCAGACTTCCGTCCCGAGAACGCCGCGGGGCTTCGGAAAAGCCGCACTGTCCCGTGATAGAAAAGGTGATTCCCTGCTCAAGCTTTTCCTTCTGCGCAGGCGTATGAAGCACCGCTCCGTCCGAATGGCTATGCGAATCGATCCAGCCGGGAGAAACCGTACTTCCCTTTGCATCAATCACCTTTTTTGCTTCGGGCTCTTCATTGGTGAGGGCGGCGATTTTGCCATCCTTCACGGCAATATTCTTACGAAAGGCAGGCGCACCGCTTCCATCCAGAACATCGGCATTTTTTATTAAAAGATCGTACATAAGAAAATCTCCTCGGAATAAATTTCTTTCCCCTTTATTTTAGCACACAAATCCGCTTTTGTAAAGACAATTTTCTTCAATGGGCTATGAAAATTCTTCACAAAGAAAAAAGGCAGAGGACGCGCCTCTGCCTTTTTGCGATTGAAAGAAAACTTAACCGAAGAGATCGGAAAAATCCACCAGGGGAAGATCCACGCTTCCCTGCCCGCCGTCGCCATCCCCTCCATTGGCATTCGCAAGAGCGATGCCGCCAATGACCAGGGCACCTGCCACAAGGATCAGACCAAGCGCGAGTATAAGCTTCTTTTTAAGCCCATTGGATTTTTTCATTTTCTTTTCCTCATTTCAATTGTGATTTAAGCTTGCAAATTACTTGCCAAGTCTTGCTTCAAGAGCGGCAAGCTCCTCATAGAGCTCTGCGGGAACTCTTGCGCCAACCTGCGCATAGAACTCGTGAATGCCCTTGCAATCCTCGAGCCAAAGCTCCTTATCAACGGAGAGCAGACCCTTGAGGGTATCAAGAGAGATATCGAGACCCTCGATATTGATATCCTCTGCCTTGGGAACAAAGCCGATAGGCGTTTCAACCGCGTCTACCTTATCCTCGCAACGGGCAAGGATCCACATAAGAACGCGCATATTGTCGCCGAAGCCGGGCCAGATGAAGTGACCCTCATCGTCGGTTCTGAACCAGTTAACGTGGAAGATCTTAGGAGCATTTGCGGCAGCCTTGCCCATCTTGAGCCAATGTGCCCAATAGTCTCCCATATCGTATCCAACGAAGGGACGCATTGCCATAGGATCGCGGCGAACCACGCCAACGGCACCTGCGGCTGCGGCCGTGGTCTCGGAGGCCATGATCGAGCCTACGAAAGCACCGTTCTGCCAAGAGGTGGATTGGTAAACCAGCGGAGCGGTCTTTGCTCTGCGTCCGCCAAAGACGATAGCAGAGATCGG
>JAZTWU010000151.1:0-1674 GCA_045636085.1 Eubacteriales bacterium | reverse complement strand
TGGACGGCGGCCGTACGCTGGGCGTGGGAACGCGATAAGACGATGAAGAAAAATACCGTGCTTTGGCTTTCGCTGCTCGTGATGCTGCTTTGGGGCTCTCTTTTTCCCACGGTGAAGCTCGGCTTTGCCGCCTTCTCGGTGGAAACAACGGGGGATATCCTTCTTTTTGCGGGCGTGCGCTTTCTCGTATGCGGTGCGGCGATCACGCTGCTTGCGCTTTGGCGCGATAAAAGCAGCTTTCGCTCCGTGCCGCCCTCGCTCATTCCTATTTTGCTTTCGGGGCTTTTTGCCATCGTTTTGCACTACGCCTGCACCTATACGGGCTTAAATCTGACGGCGAGCGGAAAAACCGCCATCTTAAAGCAGGCGGGGGCGCTGATCTACGTGCTTCTCGCTCCGCTTTTCTTTAAAAACGAGCGCTTCACGGCGGGCAAGCTTTTAGGCGTTTTGCTCGGCTTCTTCGGCGTGATCGTGATGAACCTTTCGGGGCAGGGCGGCATTCGCTTCGGCACGGGCGAGATCCTCATCCTTTGCGCCTCGCTTTGCACCGTTGCCGCCAACGTGATCAGCAAGCGGCTCTTTTTAAGGGTTGCTCCCATCACCGCCACGGGCGTTTCGCAGCTGTTCGGCGGCGCCGTGCTTTTGGCGGTTGGTTTGTCGATGGGGGGCGAGCTGCACGCCGCCTCGAAAAGCGCTTTGCCGCTGCTGCTTTATATCCTCGCCGCCTCTGCGGTTTCGTATTGCCTTTGGTATTCGATCTTAAAGCACTCCTCGCTTTCGGGGCTCTTTATCGTTAAGTTTGCAGAGCCGATGTTTTCCTGCCTGCTCGGTGCGCTGCTGCTTGGGGAGAATATTCTCGATCCGCGCTATCTGATCGCGTTTTTGCTGATCGGCGGCGGCATCACCGTGGCGCAGGGGCTTCCCGTACGCAAAAAAGAGGGGAAAACAGGCAAAGAGATTTAAAATTTTTAAATTCCTATTGCAAAATTTTCGAAAATTCAGTATAATAAACGTAGGATAAGGGTGCAAGGCGCCGCTTTGTCCTGCGTTTATTTTATTTTTACAGTACGCGAGGGGAGATGATGCGGATGGAGAAAAAGGAAAAATGGCTGCGCGCCGTGTATGAAAATCAAACGCTTGCGGAGGGGCTCTCCATCGTTTCAACCTTCTCCTCGCTCGTTTTCGTATACGCCGTTTGCTTTATGATGGCGGAATGCTTTATCGAGTCTGCAAAAACGGCGATCAGCCTTGCCGTGATGCTTGCCGTGCCGTTTATCATCGTTTCGCTCGTGCGTGCGCTCGTGCGTGCGCCGCGCCCCTACGAGGTTTTTCCCTTTTACGAAAAGAAGCCGCATCGCGCCGTGGGCAGGAGCTTTCCCTCTCGCCACGCGTTTTCTGCGTTTGCCATCGCCGTTGCGATGCTTGCCTTTCATCCAACCTTTGCTTTTCTTTTGCTTTTTCTTGCGGCGGTGCTTTCCGCTTGCCGCTTTCTGCTCGGCATCCATTTTATCAGAGACCTCGTTGCGGGCGGCCTGATCGGCATCCTTTCCTCGGCGCTCGGGCTTTGGATCCTGCTTTGATGCCAAGGGCCTTTGAAAACACCTCGGAAAGAATAATTATTTGAATCTGGCAGTCGCTCTCGGGCGGCGGAAGGGAGAAGATTATGAAGATCAC
>JAZTWU010000150.1:0-6958 GCA_045636085.1 Eubacteriales bacterium | reverse complement strand
CAATAAATGTCATTACAGAAAATAAAACATCAAAAATTGACAGACCACAATTTTCACAAAACAAAAAAAAGAGGAACGGATTTCCCGTTCCTCTTTTTAAAATCGATCGGGGGTTGGGGATTAGCCCTTAACCATCTTCTCGATCTCTGCTGCGAAGTCCTCTTCTCTCTTCTCAAGACCCTCGCCCTTATCGTAGCGAACATAGCCAACAACGGCGATCTGGCCGCCAAGCTCCTTCGCGGTCTGGGCAACGTACTTCGAGATGGTGAGAGAATCATCCTTAACGTAAGCCTGATCCATCAGACAGTTGGTCTCATAGAACTTGCCAAGCTTACCCTCAACGATCTTCTCAAGAACCTGAGCGGGCTTATTTGCCATCTTGGGATCCTGCTGCATCTGCTTGATGAGAATTGCCTTCTCCTCAGCAAGAACCTCAGCGGGAACAGCCTCTCTATTGAGGTACTGCACGGGCATAGCGGCGGTCTGCAGAGCGATATTCTTTGCAAACTCAGCGAAGCCATCCTTATCAGCAACGTCGGTCACGAAGTTAACAACAACGCCGGTCATACCCATACCGTGGATATAAGAGGAAACAACGCCCTCGATTACGGTGAAGCGGCGGATGGAAAGCTTCTCGCCGATCTTATAGGTATTCTCTGCAAGAGCGGCCTCAACGGTCATACCGTCTGCCATCGTGCAACCCATAAGAGCCTCAACATCAGCGGGCTTATTAGCGATGATGGTCTTCAGGATTTCCTTAACGAACTCCTGGAAGGTTGCGTTCTTAGCAACGAAGTCGGTCTCGGAGTTAACCTCAACGATAGCGGTTACCTCACCGATGGTCATAATATCAACAAGGCCCTCAGCGGCAATTCTGCTTGCCTTCTTCGCGGTTGCGGCCATTCCCTTCTCACGAAGGATCTTCACTGCTGCCTCAAAATCGCCGTTGGCATCCTTGAGAGCATTCTTGCAGTCCATCATACCGCAGCCGGTCTGCTTTCTGAGCTCGGCAACGTCTTTTGCGGAAAATTCAGCCATTTTCTTTTCTCCTTTAATTTTTGTGAGTTGGGGATAAAATTAAGCCTCGGTAGCCTCTTCAGCCTCAGCCTCGGTTGCTACCTCCTCGGTTACGCCACCGTGCGCTGCAATAACAGCATCAGCAAGTGCGCCGCCGATGAGCTTGATCGCACGGATCGCGTCATCGTTACCGGGGATGATATAATCTGCATCGTCGGGATCGCAGTTGGTATCTACGATTGCAACAACCGGAATACCAAGCTTCTTAGCCTCAAGAACGGCATTTCTCTCCTTGCGGGTGTCCACGATGAACACGCAGGTGGGAAGCTGCTCCATATCCTTGATACCGCCGTATGCCTTCTCGAGATCCTCGATCTCCTTTACCTTCTTGGCAACTTCCTTCTTGGGAAGAAGATCGAAGGTTCCGTCTGCCTGCATATGCTCAAGGTCCTTCAGACGCTTGATGGACTTACGGATGGTGTTGAAGTTGGTGAGCATACCGCCGGGCCAGCGAGCGTTTACGAAGTACTGACCGCATCTCTGCGCCTCTTCCTTCACGGTCTCTGCTGCCTGCTTCTTGGTGCCCACGAAGAGGATCGTGCCGCCCTCCTGAGCCATCTCGGCTACATAGTTGTAAGCCTCCTCGAACTTCTTCACGGTCTTCTGCAGGTCTACGATGTGAATACCGTTTCTCTGAGTAAAGATATACTCAGCCATTTTGGGGTTCCACTTCTTGGTCGGGTGACCGAAGTGAACGCCTGCTTCAAGCAGCTGCTTGATGGTGATTTCGAACATTTCTATGTTCCTCCTTGGTTTTTTCCACCATAGCGATCTTCCTGCCGCGACTCACGGTCTCGCAAGCACCGGCGGCATAGCCATTCGCTATGTGCGTTATAATGTCTATCTCGGTCTTTGCCGAGACAGCCTTTAAATAATATCATAAATAATGACGAAATGCAATACCTTTTGCAAAAAAAGCAATAATTTACAATTTCTTCATAATATATGTAGAAAAGACGGCGCTTTTTGCCCCGCTTCCCCTTGCAATTATGCCGTTTTTATGCTACAATATCCCTATCATTTTCCGGAGGTGCACCCCCTTGCTCAATTCCAAACGAATGTGCGGCTATCTTTTCGCCCTGCTTGCGGTGATTCAGATGGCGATATTTTTCCTATATTCGCAAACGCTGGAGCATATAGACATCAAATGGATCGTTTACCTCGTTTACTGGATCCGCAATTTCGCAGAGGCCACGGCGCCGCTCCTTGCGGCAACAGGCGCATTTCTTCTTTTTTGCCGCGGGCATCGGCGCGTTTTCCTCTTCCCGATTCTTCCCGTGCTCTCCCGCATTCTCTACTTTCTGCCCGACTATTATCTCTACTACATTGAGAAGGGGCTGGACACGGGCGAGAGCCTTGCAATGAGCGCAATCGTGACCTTTATCGAATGCGCCCTGCTTTACGGCTTTTCGCTTCTGCTTCTTCTCCTTGCCGTGCGCGTTTTCCGCCACGCAATGAAAAGCTCGGAAGAAAAAACGGCGGAAGAAAATCTTATCTCCTCGCCGTTTAATTTCAATAATTCTGCAACAAAATCGATATTTTCTATCTCTTTTGCCTATTTTTGTTTACAAACCGTCATAGAACTCATTCGAACCGTTTCCTATCTTATTGAAAGTGCAGGCACTTACACGCTCGAAGAGATTCTCACAATTTTCTTCAGCTTTCTCTTTCACCTTGGCTTTCTCTTCGTTTCTCAGCTGCTCTGCACCACCTATTTTCGCTACGCGAGCAAGCACTATACCGAGGAAAAAGAAGCCTAAACGATACCCTCAAGCGTCTCAAAGGGCGGCGTGTACGCCTCTTGAGCGCTTTCTTTTTCCTGCGTGAAGGCATTACCGATTCCGAGACGCAAAGCATAGGAAAGAACATCCTCATATTCCTCATCCGTCACGCAGCGGGAAAGCGGAGACGGTAGTCCCGCCCTCGGCGTATACTGCCGCATAATGCTGTAAAGGATCGAGTCTGCGTACTGCTCGTAGAGGTAACGCAAGGACAGCTTGGTATTTGCCACGGCGCCGGGGAGAACCAGAAGGCGAACGAGAACGCCGCGCTTTAAGCATCCCTCTCCGTCGTATTCCACCTGCGGGCACTGGCGCACCATTTCCGCAATTGCGGCCTTGGCGACGGCGGGATAATTTTCCGCGCCCGAATAGCGCGCGGCAAGATCTGCGCGGATATACTTGAAATCGGGCAGATAGACATCCACCGTGCCCTCCATTTTCTTTAATGCCTCGGCGCTATCGTATGCGGAGGTATTATAGACGATCGGGAGCGAAAGTCCTGCCTCCCGCGCAAGCGCCACGGCCTCCTTGACGGAGGGCATAAAATGCGTTGGCGTTACGAAATTTATATTATGCGCGCCCTGCTTTTCAAGGGAAAGACAGAGAGAGGCGAGGCGCTTTGCACTCAGCCCCTTGCCGACGCTACCGTGCGAAATCTCGGCGTTCTGGCAAAAGATGCATCCGAGGGAGCATCCCGAAAAGAAGATCGCACCCGATCCGCGACTTCCGCTGATGGGTGGCTCCTCCCAGAAATGGAGCGCGGCACGCGCCGCCACGGGCTCGCTTGCAGCGCCGCAGTAGCCGAGCTTTCCCATATTGCGAAAAGCTCCGCAGGCGCGGCCGCAGAGATGACAGTTTTCATAAGAGAGCATCGACTTTTTCCCTTTCTTTTCATTTTTTGTATATTTTCGTTGACAAACAGCGCATTTTGTGCTAAGATAAAACCAAGAAACGATTCGGAGGCTTCTATGAGCGAAAAAAGAGAAGACTACATAAGCTGGGATGAATATTTTATGGGCGTTGCCCTTCTTGCATCCAAGCGCTCCAAGGATCCCAGCACGCAGGTTGGCGCTTGCATCGTGGACGATCAGAAGCGCATTCTTTCCACCGGCTATAACGGATTTCCGCAGGGCTGCTCCGACGATAATTTCCCTTGGGGCCGCGAGGGAAAAACGGAGGAGACGAAATATCCCTTCGTCGTTCACGCAGAGCTGAACGCGATCCTCAACAACCGAGGAAAAAATTTGCAGGGCTCCCGTCTTTACGTGGCGCTCTTCCCCTGCAACGAATGCGCCAAGGCGATCATTCAGGCAGGGATCTCGGAGGTGGTCTATCTCTCCGATAAGTATCACGACACGCCCCTCACCGCCGCTTCCCGCCGTATGCTGGAGGCCGCAGGAGTGAAATGCATCAAATTCGCGCCCACGAAGGGACAGCTTCTGCTTTCCTTCACGGAATAAAGCGCCTTTATAAAGAGAGCGAGACTTTCGTTTTTTTGCGAAGACCTCGCCTTTTTCTTTTTAACGGTTTTGGTATCGATTATACGAATGCCGAGAAGTAAGAAAGGATCGATTCCTTATCCGCACCGAGCGTTCCCTGCACGATGCCGCCGCGGCCTCCGCCGCGCCCTGAAAGCGCGCCGTGAATTTCCTTCAGGCGAGATTCGATCGGAAAGCCCGAGGCGCTCATCACATAACGGAAGGAGCCGCCGCTCTCTGCAAGCGCGGCGCACACGCCGCCGCATTTATCCTTAGCGGCAAGGCAAAGCGCACGCAGCTCATCGTAGGATGCATCGGCATCCAAGAAAAGAACGAGACTTCCTTCTTTATATTCAACGCCGTCGGCACGGGCGGCCGCGGCGCGCAGACGGATCTGCTTGCATTCGTATTCGAGCTGTGCGTTGGTTTCCAGAAGGCGCTTCACGGCCTCTGCCGTTTCGTGCTGCTTTGTGGAAAGTGCGGCACCGATGGCGGCGATATTTCGATATTTTTCGCGGTAGTCGCGAAGGGCGCGCACGCCCGCCTGCATCCAGATGCGCGTTCCGCCGCGATGCTTTTCAAATTCCAGAATTTTGATCATTCCGACCTCGCCCGTGCTTTTCGTATGCGGTGCACAGCAGGCGCAGGCATCCACGCCCTCGATCGTGACGATGCGGACATTCTCCCTAAGCTCCAGCTTGGCGCGATAGATCATTGAGGAAAGCGCCTCGGGTGCAGGATAGGAAACGGTGACGGGGATGTTTTTGAAAACGGCCTCGTTTGCAAGATCCTCCGTATAATCGAGAAGCGCCCGATCCACAACCTTATCGATATCCAGCGTTACGACATCGCCGAGATGGAAGCCCACGTTTTCCGCACCGACGAGGCGATGCAGAATGCCCGAAACGATATGCTCGCCCGTGTGGCACTGCATACGCTCGAAGCGCAGATCGAAATCCACCTTGCCAAAAAGCATCTGCCCCACGCTCGGAGCGCCGCTGAGAAGATGAAAAATCCGCCCGTCCTTTTCCTGCACATCCAGAACGGAGAAATCACCGAGCGTTCCCGCATCCGCGCCCTGACCGCCACCCTCGGGGAAAAAGGCCGTTTGATCCAGCTCCACAAGGAAGCCGCGCGCGTGCTCACGCACCGAGAGAACGCGCGCCGAGAAGGATGCAAGATAGGCATCCCGATTATAAAGCTTTTCCGTCATCGTCGTAAAATTCCCTTTCAAAAAGATTCCAAGGATATTCCTCTACGGGCACGGTGGCGCGCACCGAAAGACCGTCGCAACGGATCTGTGAGGCAAAAAGCGCCGTTTTGCAGCCTTTTTTTCGACTACCGTACTTCCCGTCGCCATACAGCGGCATACCGCGCGAGGCAAACTGCACGCGGATCTGATGGAATCGCCCCGTGACAAGACGCACGCGAACGAGCGCAAGATCCTCGCCGTCCTCCTTGGCGCGAGCAAGCGTTTCATAGAAAAGAACGCCCTCCTTTGCGCCGCCGTGCGCCCCCTTGGTGATAAAGGCCTTGGAAAGGGCGCTTTCCTTGCGGATGAAATCCCGCATTTCGCCAAAGTCCTGCGGCGCGCCCGAAACCACGAGATGATAAACCTTTTCCACGCGGCGCTCCGCAAAGGCGGCGCTCCATTTTGCCGCGGCTCTTGCATTCTTGGCAAAGAGAACGATGCCGCCGACGGCGCGATCCAGACGATGCACGAGATGAAGTGAGGCATAGCCTCCCTGCTCCGCCAAGGCGCTCATCATATCATGATCCCCCGAGGGATCCTGCGCCACGGGCATACCGATCGGCTTCTGTGCACAAACGATCTCGCGGTCCTCATAAAGGATTTTCATAAAAAACGCCCCCCTTCTGCTTTTTCTTTATTATTGTAGCAGAAAGTCGGGGCGATTTCAAGTTTATTTTTGGGATTTGCCATATTTTTGCATACGCGCGACGGCGCGGCCGTGCTTATTCACTCATAGGCCTCGTTTTCACTCTGAAGGTGCGACCGCCCGTCAGGGCGATCATTTTGATTGCGCCGAGAGAAAAATCGTCAGCATACACGGTGAGTGCCTTATCGATGCTACCGCGCGCCAGCACCTTGAGATAGCCCGCATCGGGGGCAACGAGATTTTTTCTTTTCAGGCGGTTGATATCCACCGACTCGCCTGCGGCAAAGGCGGCGGAAAGCGTATCCACATTGATCACGGCGCGGCGGCTCCCCTCCGTTCGTATTTCCCGATTCTCTGCCATCACAAGCGCCTCCGCCAACGCGTCCGTGATCAGGGCATCCGCCGTGGTTGCATCCACGGCATCCACAGAGGGAGCGACGTCCGCATCCTCCGGCGCATCCGTTGCCTCGCTCTCGCTTTCGGCGGATGAAAAATCAAGCGCATACAGCGCCTCCTGCTCCAGCCGATAGGTGCGATCCGAGGGCGACGGCTCCTCCGAGCGAAAAAAGGAGGGATAGGTGCAGGCGGGCGGCGCGACGGGTGCGGCGTCCGCGGTGGCGACCCTTTTTTTATAGAGCAAAATCAGAAAGAAAACGCCGAGCGCGACGATTGCAAGCACCGTGAGCGAAAGAAAAAGCGTACCCTCAGCGGGAGGCGGCAGGCG
>JAZTWU010000149.1:0-13188 GCA_045636085.1 Eubacteriales bacterium | reverse complement strand
GAAAGGTCGTCAAATTCAAGCTCAAGCTCGTCGAGGTTTACCTTTTTAGCCTGCGAGTATGCAAAAATCAGCGCAGGGTTGATACGGATTTTCTCGCTCTCGTTAAAGAGGAGCTCTACCGTCGTATCTGCGGTTATCTCGATTTTTACGGGGAAGAGGAGAAGAGGAGCTTTGACGGTGGTTTTTGTAAACCCCTGGGAGAGTGTGCCGAAAACAAAGGGATAGCCTATATAAAGCTCATATCTGCCGGTTTCCTTTTCGATTTCCTCGATTTCGCGCTTGAGCTCCTTGAGCTTTCCGATCTCAAGCTCCATCGCGTGCGCGGCCTCGTCTCTTGCTATTTTTTCGTTTTTCAGGCGCGTTTTCTTTGCATCCTCGTCGGAAAGGCCCTCCAGCGGCAGAGCCTTTTTGCGCACCTGCGCGTCAACGCCGAGGTTTTCGAGCAGCTCGGTGCGCTCCTTTTGGGTGATGAGCGTGAGCGGGGTTCGGTTTTTTTCAAAAATAAAGTCGTTAAACTGAGAGAGCTTTTCCTCGCGTCCTTCGAAAATGCGACCAACATCGTAGGCGCCCTTGCGCACGATGCCCTTGAGGTAAAGGCATTTGTTGTTTCCGCTGATCTCGATCAGGCGTTCTTTGTAGTAGGTGTAAATACTTTTCGCCATAAGCTCTCCTTTCCGCAGTTTTCGTGCTTCATTCCTACAAAAGGTTACATATATCCTCTAAATTATATCACGATTTCGAAAAAAAATCAACTGATTTTGAAAAAAAGCGCCGAAAACTTTTCGTCCTTTTGCGTTTTTTTACACCGCACGCGCGTTCACGGTTTTTATTGTGCAAAAAACACAAATTTTATCCGTAAATTTTGCCATATTGCCCCATTGATTTTTCCTAAAATAAATGATATAATATGTGTGTATAAAAATATAAGTCCCTCAGACTTGAAGGAGTAACCGAATGAAAAACTTTAAGAAATTATCCATCCTCCTGCTTTCCATCGTGATGGTCTTTTCTTGCTTTGCCGTGCTTGCGCTGGCAGAGGAGAATGCAGAGGCCGCGAAAATAGCGGAAGTAGAGTCGCTTCTGGAGTATTATGACGAGGAGGGCATCTATATTTGCGATGCGTTTGACGGAGCAAATGGAGACGGCACCATCGTTTTTGCCCCCGATAGCGAGGGCGAGTACGTAACCGTTGACGGCCGCACGGTATGGTCTGCAGCGCTGGACGGTGCAAACGTGCTGTATTCTCCCTCGATCCTTCTTCCCGAGGATTATGCGAATGTAGTGTTCGTATATGCTTTCTGCGTGGATGCAGATGCGGAAAATGAGGATAAGGGCTATCTTGCATTGGAGTTTTCCGGTGACTCCACGACGGCCGCACTCACCGAGGGTCAGTCCGTTTTTGTTTTAGATTATAAGGAAGGGAAGGCTTACTTCGCATCGATGAATGCGAATACCGAGCTTTCTCGCTATGAAATCGAAGGCTTCGTTCCCGAAAACGGCGTTTGGTATACGCTTTCGATGATCTACAACAGAAAGACCAATACCTTTGACGGTATGATTGCCGCTGAGGGTGAAGAGGGCTATGCCTTCAAATATCAGATGGTTGGTATTTACGAGTTGGATGAGATCGCCTTCCGTAGCCGTAACAAGGGCAATAAGGATGTAACGGTTTCTTGGGATCAGCTTGAGATCTATGAGGGAACCTTCTATCGCTCCAACATTGCAGAGAAGAGACAGAAGGAGCTCGATTCCAAGGTTCTTGCCGCTATGAGAGAATATGTGGCAACGGAATCTCAGGCGCTTAAGCAGGCAATTCTTTCCACGTTGGATGCGTTGTTTGATTTGGGCTATGCGCCGATTGCGGGATCGGATACCGAGGAGTATTTCGAGGAAGCGCAGTTTGCGCAGGAGCTTGCGGTTTATTATTGGGATCAGTTCTCCACCAAGGTGAATGCGTTTGACGATACTCTCAAATATGCCGCCCGTTATCAGAACCTCGTTTCCGCAAAGGCTGAGGATGCGCAGTTCCCTGCAAAGCCCGGCGGTGTTGCACAGACTACCTATGATGCGGTGATTGCGAAGTACAATGCAGAGCGTGCAGCTCTTGCCGAGATCGCCGAGTATTCCACCGCACTTCTTGAGGCTGTAAGAGCCAATACCGGTGCTATGGATTACGAGGAGCTCCTTGCTTGGCTCCTTGATTTTGAGGCGGCAAGAGAGAATCTTCTGAGAAAAGACGGATCGTATGACGATACGTATAGCGGCGTTGCCGTTGCTCTTGATATCTATCGCGAGGCGTTTGACAGATTTGCAACCCTCAAGAATCTTTCTCTGAATTTCATCGCCGCTGTTGAGGAAATGAGAAGGGCGAACCCCACGGACTTCGGTGCGAAGTATTCCGCATATGTTCTTGCAAAGTCGATCGTTGAGGATCCGATGTTTGCTCTTATTGAAGATTCCTATACGGCAACCTTCTCCTTCGCCGAGGACGGATCTTATGTGATTTACGACGGCAAGGAATACGCGATCCTCTCCGTTGCGGAGAACGGAAAGAGCGCCGTTGTTTCCATCAACGCTCTTCCTTATACCGTTTCTGTCAAGAACCACAAGCTCACCGTTGTTGGTGAGGGTATGACCATCGAGTTCAAGCCCTACGGTGACTTTAACGACGGTACGGCGCTTACAGGTGATTGGGTTGCTTCCGTGACCGTCAGCGAGGCTCTTGTAAATTACAACAGCCGTGCCGATTTCATTATCACCGGCGCAGAGACCTGTGATTCCTTTATCAATGCTGTTAACGCCGCTCTGCGTGCCACGGGCTATGTGGGCCGCGTAAATAAGCGCGACGAGATCCTTTCTGCATATTCCGCAATCCGCGAGGCTTCCTTCGGTGAGGGCAAGGATTACTACGGCTATGCAGGTCTTGCGGCGGCAATTTCGAATTTCGATGCCTTCTGTGAGAAGATCGATATCGATAAGGCAAATGCCGATACCTTCATTAACTTCACGCTTCAGCTGAAGAGCGCAACCGCATATCTCGATATCAAGGCAATCGTTGAAGCAGCCGCTCCCTATGCAGCATTGCTTAACGAGAATATGGATGATTACGAAAACGAGATCTCGACGCTGATGGATGCAAGCAACAGCTTCTATTCGAAGCAGACCTTCATTGAGACGACCGAAAATAATGCGCAGATCTTCGTGAAGAATGTTGAGGATGCCGCTCTTGCCGTAACGCTTGAGGATCGTCTTTCCTTCCTTCGTGCGGCACAGGCCATCTATGCTTCGATTCCCGAGGGTGTAGTCGGCTTTGCTGAGGCAAAGGAGATTTTCGAGCAGGAGAAGCAGTCCTACCTCAGCGATGCCGCCGCTATGAATGCGGTTGCAGAGCAGGAGGGTGCGAAGGCTGTTCAGGTTGCATTCTCGAATCTGAAGTCGGCTGTGGCACAGAAGGTTGCCTTCATCGTTAAGAAAATCTACGAGCTGTAATATTGGGTTTTCCAAATAGCAGGGGCTGTCTCAAATCCGATTTTGAGACAGCCCCCTTTAGTAAATAAGGAGAAATATATGAAATCGTATCAGGAATCGCTTGCCGCGGTTGACCGCGCTTTGGCAGATCGCGCCGCGAAGGAATATAAGCTGCATCATAGCGCAACCGTAAGCGTGCCGAGCCGCAAGGAGGTCATTTCCATCATCAAGGATCTTCAGAGCCTGATGTTCCCCGCATATTATCAAAGGGAAGAGAATCGCATCAAAAGTCGTGACGAGATCCTCTACGCGGTTTTTCACGCGCTGAAGCGCCAGATCGGAGCATCCTTCTCTCTTGAGGATAAAAATCATATCGTTGATACGGAGGCGATGGCCATCGCGCTTCTGGAAAAGCTTCCTTATATTCAGGATACGCTCTATAAGGACATCGAAGCGCTGTATGAGGGGGATCCCGCCGCCAAGAGCCGCGAGGAGGTTGTTCTCTCGTATCCCGGCTTCTATGCGATCTCGATCTTCCGCATTGCGCACGAGCTTTATCTTCTGGGCGTTCCGTTCCTTCCGAGAATTATGACCGAGTTTGCGCACGAGAAAACGGGTATCGATATCCACGCAGGCGCAACCATCGGTGATTACTTCTTTATTGACCACGGAACGGGTATCGTTATTGGTGAAACCACCGTGATCGGTGAGCACGTGAAGCTTTATCAGGGTGTAACGCTTGGAGCAAAGAGCTTTGAGCTGGATGAAAACGGAAATCCCGTCAAGGGAATCAAGCGCCATCCCAATATTGGAAACGGCGTTATTATATACGCGAATGCAACGATCCTCGGCGGTCGCACCTTTATCGGTGACCGTTGTGTGATCGGCGCAAACGTATGGGTAACGCATTCCGTCGAGGCGGGCAAAACGATCGCATATAACGAAAAATAAGAATACGGAGAAAGCGAATGAAAAGAATCCGTTTTTGCTATAAGGGCTTCGTCAGAAAGGCCATCACCTTCTCGATAGACGATGGAAATCTTCCGATGGACGAAAGGTTTATTAAAACACTTGCGCCGTATGGCATCCTCGGAACCTTCAATCTGTGCAATACGGTAAAGATGTCAGCAGAGGAGTACCGTAGTTTCTATTCGGGCTATGGGATTGCAAACCATTGCAAGGGGCATCCGATGGTATTTGTTCCCGGAAAGGAATATGCCTTTTCGGATGCGCCTCCGGATGAGAATAATGCCTCCGAAGCGCTTTTGTATCCAACGGCGGATCCCCGTGTCTTCAAATGCTACCCGCATACGTGGCGCACCTATACGGACCGAGAGCGCTATTTTGAGCTTTCCGAGCAGTCGTATGCCGAGCTTCTTTCCGTTTTCGGAGAAGCCGCCGTTAAGGACTTTGTCTGGCCGCACGGTGAGCAGAGGGATCCCGAATTGAAGGAAATGCTGAAAAAACGCTACCGCTCGATCCGAAAAACAGGATCGCTTCGGGATAGCACGGGCTTTTCGCTTCCCGCCGATCTTCACGCGTGGAGCTATAACGCCGCGCACGATAATCTTCTGGAGGTCGCCGCACTTTATGATGCGTATGCCGATGATGGGGAGCTGAAATTCTTCTCCTTCGGCGTTCACTCGGTGGACTATGAAACCTCCGGTCGTTGGGAGGATCTTCGCCTCTTCGGCGAGCGTATGGGCAACCGCCCCGATACCTATTATTATGCGCCCGTGGGCGAAATCTTTGATTACTACGAGGCCGTAAAGTCTGTAATTATCAAAGAAAAAACCATTGAAAACCCCTCGGATCTTGAAATTTATCTGCAAATCGGTGAGAAAAATGCGGTGCTTGCTCCGCATTCCTCTCTGTGCATCTGAGGCGGAAAACAAAAGCCTTGCAAGGATAAAAAGATACATAATAAAAGAAAAGAGAGCAAATCAGCGCATAGCCGAAATGCTCTCTTTTTTATTTAGTTTTCCTCGTCCGTTTTGCCTGCGTCGGGGTATCTTCCGTGGATCGCAAAGCCATCGATCCCGCTTTTGCACATCGCGTGAAAAATGCGGTGGCGCAGTCCCTCGTTATTTTTCTCAAGATCCCGAAGCAGAAGCTTCATATTTTCGCGCTCGGTCGCGTGATCCTCGGGGCAAAGGCTTTCCATCACGGGAAGCTCCTGCCTTCTTGCAAAATATCGAACGTCCTTTTCCTGCGCGTAGATCAGCGGGCGGATCAGCGTGATTTTTCGGTTGGAAAGATAAGAGACGGGGGAGAAGCAGCCAAGCCGCCCCTCGAAGAAGAGGTTCATCATAAAGGTTTCAACGGCATCGTCGTAATGGTGCCCCAAGGCAACCTTGTTACAGCCGCAGGCCACGGCGGCCGCGTGCAAGCTTCCTCTGCGCATCTTTGCGCAAAGAGAGCAAGGGTTGGATTCCTTTCGCACATCGAAAATGATTTTCGCGATCTCTGTTTTTTCAATGCGGTATTCCACCTGCATTTCGCGGCAGAATTCTTCTATTTTCGTGTAATCGCTCCCTTCGAAGCCCATATCCACGGTGATGGCAACGAGCTCGAATTTCTTCGGATAGAAGAGACGAAGCTTCGCAAGCGCACCGAGCAGAGCGAGCGAATCCTTTCCGCCGCTGACGCCGACGGCGATCCGATCCCCATCCTCGATCATATTATAGTCGTCCACAGCGCGGCGAACAAAGCTGAGCAGGCGCTTGATTTCATTCATATATGTAACAAACCTTTCTGATCTGCATAGGATAAAATAGAGAATAAGCCGAAGGAGAAGTAGCGTATGGCGATCAAAATTTATATCGATCAAGGGCATAATCCTGCGGGATTTAATACGGGTGCGGAGGGAAGCGGATATTTTGAGCAGGATATCACCTATGAGGTCGGCCGCCTACTGTATGAGCGCCTCTCGGCAGATCCCGCCTTTGAAGTGCGCCTTTCAAGGCCAACGGAAAGCACGATCCTTGGCACCTCCAATAACGATAGCCTGCGCACGAGAGTGGCGCAAGCGAATGCATACGGCGCCGATCTTTTGATCTCCATCCATACGAATGCGGCAGAAAATCCTGCGGCCACAGGCACGGAGGCTCTCGTCTATTCGGAAAGCTCCACGGTGGCGAGGGAGGTCGCGGAGAAGATATTGGTTCAGCTGAATCTTTTGACGGGATTAAAAAACCGCGGGATCGTTTACCGTCCCGGGCTTTATATTCTTCGCAAAACAGCGATGCCCGCCGTTCTCGTGGAGCTTGGCTTTATCACAAATCCCGTGGATGCGGCGCTGATGGTGGAGAGTCCCGAGCTGTTTGCGGAGGGAATCTATCGCGGCATCCGCGCGTATTACGGCTTAGCTTAAGCGCAGAGAGTCAATGCCAAGATAGCCGTTTGCCGCCTCCTGCGAGGCGCAAATGAATTCATAGGATGCGCCGCAATCGGGGCAAACTACCTGAATTCCCTCGTCCGTGAAGCGAAAATCATAGGAGCCGCGGCCGCAGGGACAGGTGATCTGTCCGTCAGCCTCCAGCTCGCGCACAAGAAAGCGGATCGTATCGTAGATTTGCGGGTCGGGGAGAATCTCCTCGTCATTCATATCCTGCGGCTGAAGATCGTGAAGCGTTTCGGAATCAAAGGCCTTCAGAATCGAGGCAAGCTTCTCGCCTTCTGCGGCGAGGGCCTTGTCCAAGGCCTCCTTTTCACCCATCAGCGCAACGGTAATATCGGGGCTGTAAGGGCAACCGAGGGTAAAAAGCTCCTTCTCCAGCAAAAGCGAGGGAGCAATCGTGTATGCGTGTGGCTTTCTGCAGATCGGGCAGGGAACGCTTAAGTGCACCTTTGCAGCGCGCTCTGCGCGAATGTCTGCGGCACTTCCTTGGCAACCGCAACGAAGGCGGAGTAGATCGCCGCTGAGCGTGAAGCCGCCAACCAGTGCGAGCACTGCATCACCGCATTCGGGACAGCGGTAAGCAAAATATTTTTCTTTAACGGAGTTTTCCATAATCGGTCTTCCTGAAAAAATAAGAATTTGCGCGGCGCCCTTTTGGAGGCGCCGTGCTTGTTTTTTGATATAAACGCAATGTTTTGTTTGCAAAACAGCAATAAAACGATATTTTTTAGCTAAAAAATCAATAAACTTTTGGCTGTGCAAGAAGCATCAGCGATCCGAAAAGATCGTTGATTTCTTGATTTGCTCGGCCTTTTCTTCTCCGAAAAGAAGGCGAATAAGCTCGAGGCCGAAGAGAAATGCAACCCCTGCCCCCTTCGCCGTTGTGATAGCTCCGTCGGTGACAACGGAGCGCGCTTCATCGGAAATTGCGCCGCAAAGCTCCTTTTCAAAGCCGGGGTAGCAAACGGCCGTTTTTCCCTCCAAAAGGCCACGCCTGCCGAGAATCAGGGGCGCGGCGCAGATGGCCGCGATTCTTCCGCCTTTTTTCATCACCTCGCGAATCGCGCGGTCAACGAAATCGGATGCATCAAGATTCAAGGAGCCGGGCATACCACCGGGGAGAATCAGCATATCGGCCGCCGCGAGATCGGCGTCCTTTTCATTCATATCGCATAAAACGCGGATGCCGTGCGAGCCGGTGGGGATCTCTGTCCCGATCGCAACGGTGGCAATTTCAGCGCCGGCACGGCGGAGAAGATCGAGGGGCGTGAGCGCCTCAACCTCCTCAAAGCCGTCGGCAAGAAGCAGATAGATCATATCCTTTTCCTTTCAGAATTTTAGGTTAGTCGAGCGAGCGGCGCGCAAGCATTTCCTGCCATTCGTCGTAGCTCATAAGAACCTCTCTCGGCTTCGAGCCGTTTGCGCCGCCAACGATGGAGAAGCCCTCCATCGCATCAATATAGCTGGCCGCCTTGCTGTAACCGATCGCCAACTTGCGCTGGAGCAGGGAGGTTGCGATCTTTTGGTTTTTGATTGCGATCTCCACGGCTTCAAGGAACTTCGGATCGCTTAGGATTCCCTCGTTCTCACCGTCGTCATCATCGTCGCGGCCGTCAAAATCGTTGTCCTTCTTCTTGGAGCATTTCTTTGCGGCGCGGTTGATGTCCTCAATTGCCTGCTCATCGTAGGAATGACCCTTGGCCTGCTTTTTGAGGAATGCCATAACAGCCTCCACCTCGCCGTCGGCAACGAATGCGCCCTGCACGCGGATGGGATCCTGGAGGCTCACGGGGTGGAAGAGCATATCGCCGTTGTTCAGAAGCTTCTCTGCGCCAACTCGCTCAAGAATGGTGCGCGAGTCCACGGCGGCGGAAACCTTGCAGGAAATACGGGAAGGAATATTTGCTTTGATAACGCCCGTGATAACGTTGACCGAGGGGCGCTGTGTACCGATAATCAGGTGAATGCCCGCGGCTCTCGCCTTCTGCGCAATGCTCATAATCAGGTTCTCAACGGGATCTCTGACCTGAATCATAAGGTCGTTCAGCTCGTCGATAACGATAACGATCTTGGGCATCGGCTCGCCGAGGGAGGGATCCTCCTTCACCTTCTGGTTGTAAGCCTCGATATTACGAACGCAAAGCTTTTCAATCATATCGTAGCGCTTTTCCATCTGCTCAACGGCCCACATCAGTGCGCCTGCGGCTTGCTTGGGGTCGGTAACGACGGGGATCAGAAGGTGCGGAATGCCGTTATAAACGTTGAATTCGACCTTCTTGGGGTCAACGAGAATGAATTTCACCTCATCGGGGCGCGCCTTGTAAAGCATGCTGACGAGGATCGCGTTGATACAAACGGATTTACCCATACCCGTTGCACCCGCAACGAGCACGTGCGGCATCTTTGCAATGTCGCCGAAAACGGGGTTGCCCGTAACGTCCTTACCGATACAAACCGAGGTTTTGCTCTCCTTCGTGAGGAATTCCTCGCTTTCGATGAGATCGCGCAGACGAACGGTCTGGGATTTTCTGTTGGGGATCTCAAAGCCGATCGCGCCGCGCTCGGGGATGCTCTCCATACGAACGCCCTTGGCCTCCAGCGCCATACAAATGTCGTCGAAAAGATTGGTGATTGCGTTGCTCTTGATGCCCTTGGCGGGAACGACCTCGTAGCGCGTTACGCGCGGTCCGCGCTCCACACTCTTAATAGAGGCAACAACATTGAAGGAGGCAAGTGCATCGATCAGCTTCTCCTGCCTCTCCTGAATCTCGGAAAGGATACCCTCGTCCACCTCCTCAACGCTCTTGGTCAGGAGCTCGAGAGAGGGAAGCTTGTAGTCAGAATAGTCGGGGCGCATTTCCTTTGTGATCAGAGCGGGCTCGGGTGCCACCTCTCTTTGGCGGAAGCTGTTGAAGGCGGCGCTGACGTCGGTTGCATCGTCAAAGGGCGGTGCGTCCTCGTCGTCCTCATCCTCCTCGATCTCACTCGGATCGGTGGTCTGTTCGGCGTAAATCGTTTCCTTTTCCTCTTCTCGCAAGAAGGTGAATCGGTTTCTGTATTCCAGAACCTGCGGATTCTGCTCCTCGGGCGGAATGGGCGCGATCTCTGTTTCGTTGTCAAGCTCCTCCTCGGGTGTCTCGACCGAAGAGAAGGAAAGCGTCTCGCGCTCAAGGCGAAGTGCCTCGGTGGTGCTCGGTGCGCCCGTCTCGGGCTCGGTCACGGGGAAGGGACGGAAGCTCGGTGTGCTCTCCGCGCTTGCCTGTATAGGTTGTGCGGTGGAAAATTGGGTCACTCTCGGTGCATCCTCTGCCGCGGCGGCAGGCGGATCAAATCGGAATTCCTGCGAAGCCTGCTTCGGCTCGCTCTCTGCGGCAGTGGCGTTGAAAATAAATTCCGTCGCGTGCGTAGAAGCTTCCGCGCTCGGTGCAGAATAAGCCGTCTGCCCGTAGGTGCTCTGATACGGCGCACTCTCGGGTGCCGCCTCTCTCTGCACCGTCGGCTTTTCAAGACGGGTGCGAAGCTCGTCCTCAACGCGCGGTGCGCCGCCACCGAAGGAAACGGGCGCCTGCTCGTGCAGCTCAACGGTTTTTCTCTGTGCCTGCGCCATTGCCTCGGCCGTATAGGAAACGCTCGGCATCTCGGGTGCGGATGCGGCCACAGCCTCGGTCGCAGTCTTTGGCGCCTGCGCGGGAGCGCTCTCCGTCGCGGTCTGCCTTGCGGCCTCAAATCTTCTTTGGCGCTCCTGCTCGGCGCGCTGTCTTTCCTCTATGATCTGTTGCTTTTTCTTTTCAAATTCAATGGCGCGCAGTCTCTTCTCGGCCTCCTCGGGCGTGGAGGGAAGCGCATCCTCCTCGGTGCAAAAGCCCGTGCTTTCCACCTCGGCGGCGCGGCTGGATTTTTTCGTGGCCAGCGCGGTGTTCAGCGCAATATTGAAGGGATCAAAATCCTTTGTGAAAACAGCCTCGGCGCTGTCATCCGCCGCCTGCGAAGCAAAGGTTGCTTTCTGCGCCTCCTGCGCGTGCGCCTCCTTGCGGTCACGGAAGGGCGTGTCGTAAATAATCGTCTCCGCATTTTCCTGCTTGTCAGGTGCGCGAAGGCCGGAATCCATCTTTGCCGCCTCGGATGCGGCGGCCTCGGCTGTGCGGAATGCGCTCTCCGCATTGGCCTTTTGCTTGGGATAAACGCGGTCGTGAAGCGTCGGATTCTCCTCCAGCGAGCGGCGGCTCTTCACCTCGTGAATATCAAGCTCGGGAATGGAAAGCTCCTGCAAGCCGTTGTCAACGGCAAAATAATCGTCCTCCGAAAGCTCCGAGCCGATGCGGCTCATTGCCTTGTTTTTCTTGTTTTCCTTGGCGGTGTTGCTTTTTTTCTTGAGACCGACGATTTTTCTCTCAATTATGGAGAAGAAGGAGAGGATCGCCGTGAGGATCTTGAGGCCGAGGATCGTGAAGGCGTTCTTTCCTCTGCTGAAGAAATAAACGAAATAGAGTGCAAAAACGGCGACCGTCAGAATGATAACGCCAACCGGGCCGATCACCTTCATAAGAAGGAAGGCAACGGTACTGCCAATGAGTCCCGCGCCGTTCTTTCCGTCGGTATAATATTTCGCAAAGGTGAAGGGAAGATCCTGACCCCAATATTTGATCACGTAGATCAGCGCGGAGATTCCAACGACGGCAACGGCCGAGAAGATCAGGCGGGAAAGCCTGCGCTTCAGATGCAGATCGGAGTAGTAGAAAACGCCGTGAATGGCAATAAGAATCGGGAGCGCATAGGCGGCGTAGGAAAAGAGGCCGAGCAGAAAGCTCGAGATAAAGCGGCCGATCGCGCCCGTTCCCTGCGTCACGAAGCAGAGCGTGAGGAAAACGGAGAGCGCCAGCAAAAGCACGGGAACGCCGCGCGCAAAGCCCGCAGGAATCGGAACGGCATTCCTCTGCGGCGCGGGATTTTGCACCTCACCGCCCGTGTTTTTTTCGCGATCAAGATCGTTTTGATTCATAAAGCTCTCCTTCTGCCGCCGTATAGCGGCCGTGTGATAAAATGCAAGGCGCGGCTCTTTTTTTGCGCGCCGTTATTTCGTGAAAAAGCGGACAATAACTCTATCATATATGATACCAAAAATCCGCCGCGAAAGCAAGACCTTTTTGCAAAATATTTAAAAAAATATCTATCGCGAGCAAAAATACGGAATATATATTGACAAAGTGCGCGCATTCTGTTAAAATGAATTAGTAAAAATATATGTCGGCAAAAATGGTCGGCAAACGGAGGAACTATGAAAATTTATAACTCTTTAACGAGAACGAGAGACGAGTTCGTTCCCAATGAAGCAGGAAAGGTCGCAATGTATACCTGCGGACCGACGGTGTATCACTTCGCGCACATCGGAAACCTTCGCTCCTACATTATGGAGGACGTTCTTGAAAAGTATCTCTCTTATAGCGGCTACGATGTGAAGCGCGTGATGAATATCACCGACGTTGGACATCTGACCAGCGATGCCGATACGGGCGAGGATAAGATGCTGAAGGGTGCGCAAAGAGAGAAGAAGACCGTAATGGAGATTGCGAAGTTTTATACGGATGCCTTCTTTGCGGATTGCGATAAGCTCAATATCAAGAAGCCCGAGTATATCCAGCCTGCAACGGGATGCATCGCGGAGTTCATCTCTATGATCGAAACCCTTCTCAAAAAGGGCTATGCCTATGAAGCGGGCGGAAATATCTATTTCGATACCTCGAAGCTTGAAAAGTACTATGTGTTCAACGACTTCACCGAGGAGGAGCTTGAGGTCGGCGTGCGTGACAGCGTGGAGGAGGATACTAATAAGCGCAATAAGAATGACTTCCTCCTGTGGTTCACCAAGTCCAAGTTTGAGGATCAGGCACTGAAGTGGGACAGCCCCTGGGGTCTCGGTTATCCCGGCTGGCATATTGAATGCTCCGGCATTTCCATGAAGCATCTGGGCGAGGACCTGGATATCCATTGCGGCGGCATTGACAATGCATTCCCTCACCATACCAACGAAATTGCCCAGTCCGAAGCATATCTCGGCCACAAGTGGTGCAATTACTGGATGCACGTTGCACACCTCAATACCAACAGCGGTAAGATGAGTAAGTCCAAGGGTGAGTTTTTGACCGTATCTCTCCTTGAGGAGAAGGGATACGATCCTGCGGCGTACAGACTCTTCTGCCTCCAGTCCCACTACCGCAAGAGCCTTGTGTTCTCCTGGGAGGGACTTGACAACGCTACCGTTGCGTACAACAAGCTCATCGAGAAGATCGCAAAGATTGATCCCGAGGAGAAGTCGGGTCGTA
>JAZTWU010000148.1:0-9238 GCA_045636085.1 Eubacteriales bacterium | reverse complement strand
CTCTAACGGCTCCACCTCTCAGGGCTCCGTTTGCGGCTCCACGCTTGCTCTTATGGATGCGGGCGTTCCGATCAAGGCTCCCGTTGCAGGTATCTCCTGCGGTCTTATCACCGCTGAGGACGGCTCTTGGGATACGATGATCGATATCCAGGGTCTTGAGGACTTCTATGGCGATATGGACTTCAAGGTTGCGGGAACGCACAAGGGTATCACCTCCATTCAGATGGACCTTAAGATCGACGGTCTGTCCCCCGAGATCATCAAGCGCGCGCTTGAAACCACCCACCAGGGCAGAGACGAGATCATCGATAAGATTCTTCTTCGTGCCATCGCAGAGCCTCGCAAGGAGGTTTCCGCATATGCACCCAAGATGATCACGATGCATATCAATCCCGATAAGATCCGTGAGGTTATCGGCTCGGGCGTAAAGGTGATCCAGAAGATCGTTGCCGATACCGGCGCGAAGATCGATATCAATGATGACGGAACCGTATTCATCGCCGCAGTTAACCGCGATAGCGCAGATATGGCAAAGGCGATCATCGACGCGATCGTATTCGAGCCCGTTGTTGGTGAGACCTATGAGGGAACCGTCACCAGAATCATTCCCATCGGTGCATTCGTTGAGTATGCGCCCGGTAAGGAGGGAATGGTGCATATCTCCAAGCTTCAGAAGGTGAGAACCGAGAAGGTGGAGGATGCTGTCAGCGTTGGCGACGTGGTTCGCGTGAAGTTCCTCGGAACGGACGAGAAGGGCCGCCAGAACCTTTCTATGAAGGATGCCGACTGATTTTTTCACAAAATATAGCAGAAGCGGTGAGCGTTTGACTCACCGCTTCTTTTGTTATTAAATAAGCCGAAGCGCTCCGAGCAGGAAAACGAGGAAAAAAGCGATCCCGCCCTGCAAAAGCTTGCCTACGTAATAGCGCTTCATTGAAATTTTCGTTCCCCGAAGCAGTCCCGCCGCCTGAAGATGCACGGAAAGTCCGCCGAAGGAAACCGCAAAGGCCGTCAGCGCAAGTGAGAGTGCGTGCGCGGTCGATCCGTCGGATAGCGCCGCGCAGGCAGAGCCGATTTCAAGAAAAGGGAGCAGAAGCGAGAAAAGAAGCGGCCAATCGGAAAGGAATTTTTCAAAAATTCCGATCAGAGCGGAAAAAAAGAGAAGATAGGAGCAAACGAAAAGCGTTTGCATTCCCGCCCCCTCCACGGACTTCGTGAAGGAAAAATCAGCCCCCTCCGTTTTTGCAGAAAGCGCGGAGGGCGCTTTTTTTCTTCCCAGAAGAATGCCGACGCAAATTGCGGAAAAAAGCATAACGAAATATAAAAAAACGCCTTGCGCGAGGCTTTTTCGAAGGCTCCCGACCCCCACGATCAGAAAGGCGGGGCTTGCATTGGAGGAAAAAGCAATCAGTCTTTCGCATTCATCCTTGGAAATGCGGCCGCAAAGATAGGCCTCTGCCGCGCATTTTGCGCCGAGAGGAAAGCCGCAAAGCGATCCGCAAAGAAAGGCACAAAGCCCGCTCTTGTTGATGCTGAAGGTGCGCTCAAAGGGGCGTGAAAGAAAGGGAAGACTGTCGAATACGGAAAAATGAAGCATAACGGAGGAGAGGATCATAAAGGGAAAAACGGAGGGAATAACCGTGGTTGCACAAAGCCGGATCCCCCGCACGATGCCCGTGCGCATCGCCTCGGCGTAAAGCGGAATCAAGAGCAGTATGATGAGCAGAAGCGGCGTGCGCAGTCCGTATATATAGGGAAGATCTCTTCTCGTGCCTTGCAAGATGTATTCCTCGCTTTTTGCATTTCTTTTTTTGCATTCGCATAAATTGTAGGGGCGCCGCGTTTCGGCGCTTAATAAGCAATATGAAGGGATCAAAAGGAAAATGAATGAAAAGGGCAAAAAATATCTGCCACGCTTTCATATGGAGCTCGAGGGCGGTGAGCGGGGAATGCATATTCTTTTTTCGGGGGTGCGCAGAATCGAGGACTGCGCCGCCGATCGGATCATTCTCCGCATTTCAAACGGGCGGCTGTATCTATACGGGAAAGAGCTTTTGATCTCCCTTTTTGAAAATAGATCCGTTGCGGTTTCGGGGATGCTTTCGGAGGTGAGCTTTCGCTATGATCGGGCTTGATTATTTTCTCTTCGGCTACTTTTTTGTTCACCCGAAAATGGAGGAAAAGGGGGTACTTTTGAACCTGCTTTTGCAAAAGGGAATCACGGCGCAACAGCGCAAGGGCGGGTGCCTGATCTTTAAGGAAAAACAGAGAAAAATCCTCGCTCCCTTCCTTGAAAAAATGGATTGCACCGTCAGCGAAATGAGAGGTCTGCCGCGCTTTATCATCGGAAATCGAAAAAGATATGGTTTTTTTGCAGGTCTTTTGCTTTCGCTTTTTCTGCTTCTTTTTTCAAGCACGCACATCTGGGATATCCGTGCCTTCGGCGCCGATGCGACCCTTGAAAATGCGGTCGTCGAAGCGCTGAGGGAGCAAGGGATTTATAGCGGTGCCTCGCTTCGAAACGTGGATTTTTCGGAAGCGGAAAACCGCCTGTTAAGAGAGTGCCCCTCGCTTGGTTGGGTGAGCATTTATCGAAGAGGAACGGTTCTGTATGCAAGCCTCATCCCCCGTGCGCAGGGCGATTCCGATGCGCCGTCTTCGCTTGGAAATATCGTTGCATCCGAGGGCGGGGTGATCGTCTCTGTCTCGCCCTCTGCAGGGGATGTCTGCGTGAAGGTCGGAGAAGCGGTGGAAAAGGGCGCGCTTCTCATTTCTGCTGTTCATAAGGACGGAACGCTCAGCGGCGCCGAAGGAGAGGTGCTTGCTTGCGTTTCGGGGCAGATTTCGGCCTTTTGCGAGAAGGAAGAGAGTCGAACGGTCGTGCAAAGGACGAAAACTGTGTCGATAGGGATAAAAATCTTCGATTTTTCGCTAAATGTTTTTAAAAACTATGGAAATCTTGCGCGCGAGTGTGATATAATAGAAAGCGAAGAACAACTGAAGTTACTCGGTCGCTATCCGATCCCCGTCTTTTTGCGCCGCGAAACGGCGTATGAAAGCAAAGAGGAGCGCGTTTGTTATTCGGATGCAGAGGCAACGGCGCTGGCAGCCGTGCGGCTTCGCGCGGCGCTCTCGGAGCTTCTTTCGGAGGGCGAGATGCGCAGTATGCGCACGGAGGGCGCGTGGCAGGGGGAGCGCTTCGTGATGACGGTTTATTACGAGCAGGTGCGAAGCATCGGCCGCCTTGTGCCGATCGCGATCGGGGAGGAAAAATAAAGGAGAGCTTTTGATGGCAGAAAAATATCTGATGACGAAATCGAGCGAGGATACCGCCGCGCTTTTCGGCGCCTTTGATTCCAATATCCGCTTGATCGAAAATGCATTCGGCGTCCGTATCTCCAATCGCCGCGGCGGCAGTGCCGACGAGGGTGACGAGATTGTGATCAGCGGCGAGGGGGAAGCGCTTGATTTTTCATACAGAGTGCTGGAATATCTCGGAAGAATGACGGGAGCGGGCGAGGTACTGGATGCGCAAACCGTTGAGTATGTTATCTCGCTTTTCAAGGAAGGCGGAGAGGACCGTGAGCAGAGCTTTTCCGAGGATGTGATCTGCCTGACGAACAGGGGAAAGCCTATCAAGGCAAAAACGATTGCGCAAAAGCGTTATATCGAAGCCATCGAAAAAAACACGGTGGTGCTCGGACTTGGCCCTGCGGGAACGGGAAAAACCTTTCTTGCCGTGGCAATGGCCGTGGAGGCGCTCCGCGCCAAGGCCGTGGATCGCATTATCTTAACGCGCCCTGCCGTGGAGGCGGGAGAGAGGCTCGGCTTTTTGCCGGGCGATCTGCAAAGCAAGATCGATCCCTATCTTCGCCCGCTGTACGATGCGCTTTTTGAACTTCTCGGCCCTGAAAACTATCAGCGCCATAAGGAAAGGGGAACGATCGAGATCGCGCCGCTCGCCTATATGCGAGGCCGAACGCTGGATTCCTCCTTTATCATTCTGGATGAGGCGCAGAATACAACGCCTGAGCAGATGAAAATGTTTTTGACCCGTCTTGGCTACGGCTCGAAGGCCGTCGTCACGGGAGATATGTCGCAAACGGATCTGCCCGCAGGGCAGAAGAGCGGCCTCGCCATCGCCGCCTCGATCCTGAACGATATTTCGGGCATCGGTATCTTTTCCTTTACCTCCCGCGATGTGGTGCGCCATCCGCTTGTACGCAGGATCATCGATGCTTACGATAAATACGATAAGAGTGCACAAGCCCGCAAGAAAGGAAGTAAAAACGATGAAGAATGATCTTTTTATGAGCTTTTCGGCAACGAAGAAGATGCCCGAGGCGGATTTTGCTTTGAAGAAAACGCTTCGTGCCGCCATCAAAGCAACGCTGGAATACGAGGGCTTTTCCCGTGACGCCTCCGTTTCCGTCACCGTTTGTGATAATGCCTATATAAAAGAAATCAACAGCCGCTTCCGCAATATCGATCGTGAAACGGATGTGCTTTCCTTCCCGATGTATGAGGCGGGCGAATGGGAAAGCGAGGGCGATTTCGGCCCGATCCCACTTGGAGACATCGTGCTTTCTTTAGAGCGCACCGCCGTGCAGGCAGAGGAGATTGGCAATTCCTTTTTGCGCGAGGCGGCATTTTTGGCCGTGCATTCCACCCTGCATCTCCTTGGCTACGATCACGAGCGCAGTCCCGAGGACGAGGCGGAGCAATGCCGCAGGCAAAAGGCCATCGTCGAGAGCATTGAGGGACTAGACTGAAAGTGCCATTTTCAGAAGAACCGAATATAGAAATCCGAAGAAAAAGGGATTATAATCAAAAAAGAGGATACAAAGAGAAATATGAAAAGAACCGCATTTATAGCCTTTATCGGTCGCCCCAACGTGGGAAAATCCACGCTTTTGAACGCCATTCTCGGCGAGAAGGTTGCGATCGTTTCCAAAAAACCGCAAACCACCCGTAACCGCATCACGGGCATTCATACGGTCGGGGAGGATCAGATGATCTTTCTCGATACCCCGGGCGTACATAAGCCGCGCACGAGACTTGGCGATTTTATGGTGAAAACCGCAACGGATACGCTTTCGGGCGTGGATGCCGCCGTTCTGGTCGTTGAGGCGCGCGAGGCCGTTGGCGATATTGAGGCTTCGCTGATCGAGAAGATCAAGGATGCGGGCATTCCCGCTATCCTCGTTGTGAATAAAATCGATTCCGTTCGCCCCGTTAATATTGCAAAAACAATCGAGGCTTATGCCTCGGCCTATGATTTTGCGGCCGTTGTGCCGATCAGCGCAAAGCACGGCAAGGGCGTGGATACGGTGCTTGAGGAATGCGGAAAATTCCTTTATGAGAGCGAATGGTTTTTCCCCGACGATATCGTGACGGATCAGCCCGAGCGCCAGCTTGCCGCCGAGGTGATCCGCGAAAAGCTTCTGCGCCTCTTGGAAGAGGAAATCCCGCACGGAACGGCGGTTTCCATCGAGGAATGGAAGGAAAAGAAGGATGTGATTTCCATCCGCGCCGAGATCTATTGCGAGAAAAATTCGCATAAGGGAATGATCATCGGCAAAAACGGTGCAACGATCAAAACCGTCGGCACCTATGCAAGAGAGGATCTTGAAAAGATGCTCGGCGTGCGTATTTTCCTTGATCTTTATGTCAGAGTGAAGGAAAATTGGCGCGATAGCGAGTTCACCCTGCGCAACTTCGGATATAACGAGGACGGCGGATGCTGACGGTCGTCACGGGGCTGATCATCCGAACGGCGGATTTCAAGGAGTCGGATAGGCTCGTCACGGTGTTCACCGAGGAGTCGGGCGTGATCACAGCGATCGCCAAGGGCGCGCGCTCCATCAAAAGCCGCCAGATGTCCGCAACCTTGCAGTTTTGCTACGGGCGCTATGTCCTCTATAAGAAAAACGATTTTTATTGGATCAAGGAGGCCGAGCTGATCGAAAGCTTTTTCGATATAAGAAAAAGGCTGGAGGGGCTTGCCCTTGCCTCCTATATCTGCGAGGTGCTCTCCTATGTCACGATCTCGGAGGCGGATCGCGAGCTTCTTCGGCTCTCGCTCAATTCGCTTTATGCGATCGCCAAGGGTGAGATTCCCCTGCGCAAGATCAAGGCCGCCTTTGAAATGCGAACTGCCGCCATTCTCGGATTTTCTCCCGAGGTCCTTTCCTGCCGTGAATGCGAGCGTAAGGAGGGTGAGTTTTATCTTGATGTAATGGATGGAAGTCTCATCTGTGCCACCTGCCGTGCCGAGGCGGAGTCTGCCTTGGATGCAGGGGAGGACGACGGGCACGAGCGCCACTTGCTTTGTATTCTTCCCGAGGGCGCCAAGATCGCCGTCGGCTTCGTTATATACAGTCCGCTTGAGAGGATCTATGCTTTCCGCATCGGCGATGAGGATATGCGCTTTTTTGCCACCGCCGCCGAGCAGTATCTTTTAAATCATCTTGAGCGAAGCTTTAAAACCCTCGACTTTTATAAAGAGGTTGAGGTGGATTAATTTTTGAAAGGAACCCGTTATGCCTTTTTCCGCTAAAATGCTCCGCACCCTGGAATTCGAAAAGATCACCGCAATGCTTGCTGAGCACGCGAGCGTTTTCGGTGCAAAGGGAAGAGCACTTCAGCTCCTGCCGAGCGAGGATTATGAAACCGTGCAGAAGCGCCAAAGCCGCACGGAAGATGCCAAGCGTCTGATCAACCATAAGGGCTATCCCTCCTTTTCTGCAGATGAGAGCGTCGTCTCCTCCTCGGAGCGCGCCTATAAGGGGGCTGTGCTTTCTCCCAAGGAGCTTTTGTCGATCGCATCGCTTCTCGGCTCCACACGCGCGCTTCTCGACTATATGCATACGGACAAGCTTTTTGACACTTGTCTTGACGAGCTTTTTGCAAGGCTGATGCCGAGCCGCGCCTTGGAGGACCGTATCCGCAGCTCGATCCTTTCCGAGGATATGATAGCGGATGAGGCAAGTCCCGCGCTTGCGGATATCCGCCGCAAGATCCGCGTGGCAAATAATAAAATCAAGGACACCCTGCAAAGCTATGTCGGCGGCAACCGCCTCAAATACCTGCAGGAAAATATCGTCACGATGCGAAACGGCCGCTATGTCGTTCCCGTCAAGGCAGAATACCGCAATGAGATCAAGGGTCTGGTGCACGATACCTCCTCCTCGGGAGCAACACTTTTCGTGGAGCCAATGGCAGTCGTGGATGCCAATAACGAGCTGAAAAGCCTTGCCGCCGCCGAGCGCAATGAGATTGACCGTATTCTTTCACAGCTTTCGGCGGCCGCAGGCGAATGCTCCTCCTTGATCTCCCTGAATTATCATAATATCGTTGAGCTTTCCTTTATCTTTGCCTGCGGAAGCCTTGCCATCGAAATGAAGGCGGAGCGCCCGATGATCGAGGAGGGAAGAAAGATTGAGCTTCACAGAGCGCGCCATCCGCTTCTGGACCGTGCGAAGGTTGTTCCCATCGACGTGGCCGTCGGTGAGCATCACGACAGTATCATTATCACGGGACCGAATACGGGCGGAAAAACCGTAACGCTGAAAACCATCGGTCTTCTGAGCGTAATGGCACAAGCGGGCCTGCAGATCCCTGTGGCGGAAAATTCTCGTATCGGCATATTCGATCAGGTGCTCGTGGATATTGGAGACGAGCAGAGCATCGAGGCATCCCTTTCCACCTTCTCCTCGCATATGGTCAATATCGTGGACATTCTGAACCGCGCCACCGAGCAATCTCTCGTCTTATTTGATGAGCTTGGTGCGGGAACCGACCCGATCGAGGGCGCCGCCCTTGCCGTTGCAATCCTTGAAAGCACGAAGGCGATCGGCGCCGTCACGGCGGCAACCACGCACTATGCGGAGCTGAAGGCCTATGCCTTGGAAACCGAGCGCGTGCAGAACGCCTCCTGCGAATTCGATCTTGAAACCCTGCGCCCCACCTATCGTCTGATCGTCGGAACGCCGGGAAAATCCAATGCCTTCGCAATCTCCGAAAAGCTTGGGCTTGATCCCGCGATCATTGACCGCGCAGGTCGCCTGATCGAAAGAGAGGATAAGCGCTTCGAGGAGGTCATCTCGCGTCTGGATAGCGAGCGCGCTGAAATGGAAAAGGCGAAAAACGAGGCCGAGCGTTTGCGCATTGAATATGAAAACTTCAAGGAGCGCGCCGAGCGCGAATTGAATACGAAAATCAAAAAAACCGAGGATGAGGTTGAAAAGCAGGCATTAAAAGCGCGGCAGATTTTAGACAGCGCACGTGCCTCCAGCGAATTCATCTTCCGCCAATTGGAGGATCTGAAGAAGCAGGAGGATAAGGAGGCGCGCAACCGTATGATGCATTCCGCCAAGGAGCAGATCCGCTCGCATCTGCGTGATTCGGAGGCGCTTTTTGACGGTCTTGCGATCAGCGAGGTCTCACTGGATGAGGAATATTCTCTTCCGCGCCCCTTGGTTGTTGGCGATAAGGTGTATCTCGTCAGCCTTGGTAAGGAGGGCGTTGTCACTGCTCTGAAGGATAAAAACGGCCTCTATGCCGTCACCTCGGGCATTCTCAAAACGAAGGTGGAGGAGAAGGGCTTGCGCCTGATGGACGGAAAGCAGGCCTTCCGCAAAAAGGCAGAGGCACCGAAAAAGCCGAGCGAGGGCAAGGTGAAGAAATCCATTGTTTCCACCTTCCGCCCCGAGATTGATGTGCGCGGTATGATCGGAGAGGACGCTTGGTTTGTGATCGATAAATATCTTGACGATGCCGTTTTGGCGAATATTCCGACCGTCCGTATCATCCACGGTAAGGGCACGGGTGCGCTTCGCGCCGCCCTTTGGAAGTATTTTAAAACCGATAAACGCATCAAAACCTATCGCCACGGTGAATGGGGCGAGGGGGATGCGGGTGTCACCGTGATCGAATTTAAGCAATAAAGGAGATTTTTTATGCTTCACGAGAATTTTAAGGATACCTATTTCGCTTTGAATGGAGCGGTACGCTATTTTGATAAAAAAACCGTCCTCGAAACCGAAAACGAGGTTGTTTTGAAAAAGTTATCTCCGCTTTGCGTGGGCGAGAAGAAGGATGCGATTGCAGCCGTTCGCTTCCTGCCTATGACCGATGCGGAGAAAGTGAAGATCGAAAAAGCCTTTGGCAACGTATACGAGGATAAGGAGGATGCCTATCTTGTCGAGGTAGCGGCAGAGTGCATCGCCGTTTATTC